>NZ_JRMM01000002.1:0-77346 GCF_000972905.1 Mycobacterium sp. UM_Kg27 | reverse complement strand
AGATGTGTATAAGAGACAGCTTCGGAGCAGTCGTGCCCTGACGGTGTCATTCCGGCCATCCTCGCTGTTCATCGCCTGCAGGAACCCTTCTCGTTCTAGCACCGCGCGATGTGATGAACCGAGCAGCGTTCCACTGACCGGGCAGAGCGACGATATTTCGCAGCCATCAGGCCGACAATCGGCCGGTGACCGATCCACACGACATCACTGTCGATCTACTCATCGTTGGTTCTGGTACCGGAATGGCGGCGGCACTTGCCGCACACGAGGCGGGCCTGTCGACACTGATCGTGGAGAAGACCTCTTACGTCGGGGGGTCGACGGCGCGTTCGGGTGGCGCGTTCTGGATGCCGGCCAACCCGATACTTGCCGAGTCGGGTTCCGACGACACGCTGGCCGCGGGGCGCACCTATCTCGACTCGGTTATCGGGGATGCGTCAGCTCACGAGCGGGCACACACGTTCCTTTACTACGGCGGGCCGACGGTTCAGATGTTGCGGCGCACCACCCCGATGAAATTCCAGTGGGCCAAGGACTATTCGGACTACCACCCGGAGAGGCCGGGCGGCAGCGCAATCGGGCGGACCTGCGAATGCCGCCCGTTCAACACCGCCGTACTCGGTCCGGAGTTGGCACGGCTGCGCCCCGGCGTGATGAAGTCGTCGTTCCCCATGCCAGTGACCGGCGCTGACTATCGTTGGCTCAACCTGATGGTCCGCGTGCCACAAAAGTCGTGGCCCCGAATCCTGCTTCGTGCCTTCCAGGGCATCGGGGGGCTCGCTTTGCGCAGGCGATACGCCGCGGGCGGCCAGGCATTGGCCGCAGGCATGTTCGCCGGCGTCGTGCGTGCCGGGATCCCGGTATGGACCGACTCGCCGGTCTCCGAGCTGCTTGTCGAGGACGGCCACGTTGTCGGTGCGGTGGTGAACCGCAACGGCAGCACGGTGACCGTTACGACTCGGCGTGGTGTCGTGCTGGCGGCCGGCGGTTTCGACCATCGGATGGACTGGCGACACAAGTTTCAGTCCGAACGGCTCGCCGAGCATGCCAGCCTCGGCGCCGAGGGCAATGTCGGCGACGGCATTCGCCTCGCCCAAGAGTCCTGCGACGCCGGCATCGCGTTGATGGACCAGGCATGGTGGTTTCCGGCCTTCGCGCCGTTGCCTGGCGGCGAGCCGACGGTGATGCTCGCCGAACGTTCCCTTCCCGGTTGCCTACTCGTCGACCAGAACGGGCAGCGATTCGTCAACGAAGCCATCGACTACATGTCTTTTGGACAGCAGCTGCTCGAACGTGAACGCGCGGGCAACCCCGTCGAAGAAATGTGGATGATCTTTGATCAGAAGTACCGCAACAGCTATGTGATGGCCGCAGACTTGTTCCCTCGGATGCCGATCCCCACCACGTGGTACGACGCGGGTATCGCGCACCGGGCCGACGATATGCCGGGACTTGCGCGTGCGATCGGCGTTGATCCGTCGACCTTGGCTACCACGCTCGATCGCTTCAACCGGATGGCCGACGCAGGCGTTGATACGGACTTCGGCCGAGGCGCGAGTGCATACGACCGCTACTACGGCGACCCGACGATCGCCCCGAATCCCAACATGCGTCGCGTCGGCTCGGGGCCGTTCTACGCCGTGAAGGTGGTTCTCAGCGACCTGGGCACCTGCGGCGGACTGCGCACCGACGTCCGCGGGCAGGTGTTGCGCGAGGACGGATCTGCCGTCGACGGCCTCTACGCCATCGGAAACACCGCCGCCAACGCGTTCGGCGCAAGCTATCCGGGGGCCGGTGCGACGATCGGACAGGGCCTGGTCTTCGGATACATCGCGGCACTGCACGCGGCCGGCAGACTCGACTGAGCCGTCCCTATGCCGGGTCGTCTTCGGCGGCGATACGCCGTTCGACCTCGTACCAGTAGTCGCGCATCGGGAATTTGGTGACGTCTTCGCCGCCCTTGGCGAAGATCTCGTCGACCTCGTCCAAGTCCTTGATCATCTGCAGCGCCAGATCCCGTTCAGCCGCGTAGTAGTCCTCGGACCACCGCAACGCCAGTCGCGCGTAGGACCAGGCGGGCTCCTCTCCAGTCCACCGAGCCTCGGTGGCCGCGGCCTGGTGCATCTGCTCGACGTGAGCGACGTGAGCGTCAAGTACCTCCCGCAGCCGGCCGGGGTTCATCAGGTGACCGAAAATGACCCGCAGCAACGGGTTGTGCTTGAGAGTGGGGGGCTCCACGGGCTCCTCGTTGGCCCACCTTGTCACCGCGGTCAGCCCCGAATCGGTGATCTGGTACATCCGCCGACTGCGCACCCCGGCGTCGACGCGGGATGTGACCAAACCATGCTGCTCAAGCCGCTTCAGCTCTGAATAGATCTGGCTGTATGCCGGACTGGAGTAGAAGAACCGGACCGTCCAATTGAACCACTTCTTGATGTCATAACCGGACAGCTCGTCCCCGCCCGACAGCATCCCCAGCAACGCCCATCCGGTGGGTGACACACTCAGCCCGGCGGGGACATTGTCGGTCGCTTCGCTCACTTCACAAGGCTAACAACCTCCGGCACCCGCAAGATGCCGCAACTACCGCTGGTCGGGAACCTGCGTTGCGACGAGAGAACCCGGGGGCCGACGTTCCGCCCGCTGGCCGGGAAACGGGTCTGTTGCCGCTCTCATGCGTTGCAACACTCGATGGTGGTCAAGCGACCGTCGGCACCGACCGTGCGGTCAGGCGCGGATCGCCAGCCGGACATCAGACGAGGAGTGGGGATGCAGATCGAAGGAAGAACCTTCGTCGTGTCCGGAGCGGGAAATGGCATGGGAAGGCAGGTCGCTGTCGGCCTTGCTCGCCGCGGCGCGCGGGTAGCCGCCGTCGACATCGACGAAGCGGGGTTGGCCGACACCGCTGAAGTCGCCGGCTCAGCCGGATTCTCGACCCACAAGGTGGACATCACTGACCGACTCGCCGTCGCTGCGCTGCCAGGCGAGGTGGCCGCGGCGCACCGTCACATCGACGGTGTCGTCAACATCGCCGGCATCATCCACAAGTTCGCGCCGTTCACGAATCTGGCCGTTGATGACATCGACCGGGTTTGGGCCGTCAACTTCAACGGCACGGTCAATATGTGTCGCGCATTTCTGCCGCTCCTGCTGGATCGGCCCGAAGCCAACTTGACCAACATGTCAAGCCTGGCGGCGCTGCTGCCCTTCGCGAGCCAAACGCTCTACAGCGCGAGCAAGGGGGCCGTCAAGCAGTTCAGCGAAGGCCTCTATGCCGAGCTGTGTGACACCAATGTTCATGTCGTGACGGTTTATCCAGGCAACATCTCGACCAATCTGGCCGGGAACTCTGGTGTCGACATGCTCGATGCCGGCGGCCGAAAGGTGCGTTCTACCACCCCGGATTCCGCGGCGAAGAAGATCATCGATGGCATCGTGAAGAACCGATTCCGGGTGCTCGTCGGTACCGACGCGGCCATTCTCAGTGCGCTGAGCCGGATCTCACCCCGACGCACCACCGAGCTGGTCGCCAGGCAGATCAAGTCCGTGCTATGACCGCTGACTCCCACACCCCGGCAGGAAAGCCATTGTCGCCGACACTCGACTACGACGTCATAGTGGTGGGTTTCGGCGCTGCGGGCGCATGCGCTGCGATCGAGGCCGCCGATCGCGGTGCGCGCGTCCTGGTGCTGGACCGCAGTTACGGCGGCGGCGCTACAGCACTCTCGGGGGGAATCGTCTACGCCGGCGGTGGCACCGAAGAACAACACGCCGGCGGCTATTCAGACAGCCCGGAGATGATGTTCGCCTACCTCAAACAAGAGGTGGGCGACGCGGTCGGTGACGACACGCTCACACGGTTCTGTCGGGAAAGTCCGGCGATGATCAAGTGGCTCAAAGCACAAGGAGTCCCTTTCAGGGGCGGTGCGGTGTCGTCGTATAAGACCTCCTACCCCACCGACGAGTTCTACCTCTACTACTCCGGAAACGAGAAGGCGTATCCCCACGCGCAGCACGCCCGGCCCGCGCCGCGGGGACACCGAACGGTGGCATCCGGCATGAGTTCGGGCAAGGTTCTCTTCGAGCACTTACGGCAGTCCGCGATGTCGAAAGGTGTGCACTTCATCCCGCTCGCACGCGTAGACGCTCTCATCAGGGATGACAGTGGCCGCGTCGCGGGTGTTCGCTTCCGTGCCATGGACATCACACATCGCCGCAAGCGCGAGCATGCCGCGCTCACCAAGCTCACCGCCAAGATCGGCAACTGGATGCCCCATCTGGTCCGCCGCCCCGTCGCGCGAGCCGAGCGATTGTGGGCGAAGGCCGCGGTAGAGCAAGAGGCGCGTTGCAGTGCAGTTATTTTGGCGGCCGGCGGGTTCGTGTACAACCGGACGTGGATGCAGGAGTTCGCGCCCGATTTCATGGGCATCTCGCCCCTGGGTACCAGCGGCGACGACGGTTCGGGGATCGCGTTGGGACTGAGCGCCGGCGGTGTGACAGACAGAATGGGCAACGTCACCGCGTGGCGTTTTCTGGCGCCCCCCAGCGGATTTCTGGAAGGTTTGACCGTCGGCGCGGACGGGCGACGCATCGCGAACGAAGACCTCTACGGCGCCACCCACGGCAACGTATTGATGCGCGAGTTCGGCGGTACCGGGTGGGCGATCTACGATCGGGCCACGTGGAAGAAGATCAAGACCCAGGTCCGTGAGCAGACCAAGATGTTTCAGCGGCTGCAACTGCTGTATCTGTTCACCACCGGTCACAAAAAGGCCGCATCCCTCGACGGGATCGCCCGGGCGAACGGTATCGATGGCGGCGGTTTACGCAAGACCGTCGATGCCTACAACCGGGGAATCGACTCGGGCACTGGCGATCCCGCCCACAAGGACCCCTCTTTGTGTCCGCCGCTTCGGACCGGGCCCTACTATTCGATCAACATCTCCGCGAACTCCTCAATGTTCTATCCGATTCCGGGTCTGACGTTGGGGGGCCTCGTCGTGGACGAAGCTACCGGGGCGGTGAAACGTCGCAACGGAGAATCGGTGCCCGGTCTCTATGCGGCCGGCCGCAATGCCGTCGGGATCTGCTCGAACAGCTACGTCAGCGGGCTCTCGATCGCCGACTGCGTCTTCAGCGGACGCCGAGCCGGTGGGCATGCCGCCGCCGAGCTCAACCTGGCCGCTGAGGACGACTCTTAAGGAGACCTATGCCCGACAACGCCACCAGTACCCCGACCGGTCAACTGCAGGCACCGCTCGCACCGGAGATGCGCCGCGTTCTGGGCCACTTCTGCACCGGAGTCGCCGTCATCACCGCTCATGACGGACAGCGCCCGCTCGGTTTCACCTGCCAGTCGGTGACCTCAGTGTCACTGGACCCGCCGTATATCTCATTCTGCCCCGCCAACACATCAAGCAGCTGGCCCAGGATCCGGGAGGTCGGCACGCTGTGTGTCAACGTCCTGTCCGCGTACCAGCAAGACGTGTGCACACAGTTCGCCACCCGCGGAAGTGACAAGTTCGCGGGAGTGAGTTGGCTGCCGGGCGCAAACGGGGCGCCCGCGCTGCGGGGAGCCCTGGCTTCGATCGAAGCTGACATGGAATTCGAACACGCGGCCGGCGACCATACCATCGTGGTGGCACGTGTCACCGCACTGCACGCCCACGAGGAAGGTGGTCCATTGCTGTTCTACCGCGGCGGATACGGCAGATTCGACGGTGCGTGGCATGACTGACTTCGATTCGGTCTTCGATGTGGTCGTCGCGGGTTCCGGCGGAGGCTTGGCGGGCGCCTACACCGCAGCACGCGAAGGTCTTTCGGTGCTGCTGGTAGAGGCCACCGACCGGTTCGGCGGCACCACCGCGTACTCCGGTGGCGGTGGGGTCTGGTACCCGTGCAATCCCGCGCTGCAACGTGCCGGCGCCGACGACACGATCGAAGAGGCCCTGCGTTACTTCCATGCGGTCGTCGGCGACCGCACTCCGCACGACCTTCAGGAGGCCTACGTCCGCGGTGGTGCGGGATTGATCGAATACCTGGAACAGGACCCGGGATTCGAGTTCGCGGCCTTCCCCTGGCCGGACTACTACGGGTCGGTTCCCGGCGCCCGCGCCGACGGCTTCCGTCACACCGTCCCGGTGCCGCTGCCCGATCAAGAACTCGGCGGCCACCGCGGGTCGGTGCGCGGGCCCCTCGATGCCGAGCGCCTCGACAGTCCCGCCCCGGACCTGCTTACCGGCGGCCGCGCACTGGTCGGACGCTTCCTGGCCGCACTCGGTAGATTCCCGAACGCTGTGTGCTGGCGAAATGCCCCGCTCACCGAGTTGATCGTCGAGGACGGCACCGTGGTCGGTGCGGTGGTCGAGCACGACGGCAAACCCGTACGGGTTCGGGCCACCCGCGGGGTGCTGCTTGCCGCAGGAGGTTTCGAGCAGAACGCGGCCATGCGTGCGCAGTACCGCGTGCCCGGCAGCGCACGGGACACCATGGGCGCACCGGGCAATGTCGGAACCGCACACCGGGCCGCCATCGAGGTAGGGGCAGACGTCGATCTGATGGATCAGGCATGGTGGTCACCGGGGATGATTCACCCCGATGGACGGGCCGCATTCGCGCTCTGGTTCACCGGTGGCGTCTTCGTCAACCAGGATGGCCGCCGATTCGTCAATGAATCGGCCCCCTACGATCGGCTCGGGCGCGACGTGCTGGCGCAGATCGATGCCGGCAAGATGTCGTTGCCGTTCTGGATGATCTACGACAACCGGACCGACGGCATTCCCCCCGTCGGCGCCACCAATGTGTCGATGGTCGACGCCGCCGACTACCACCTCGCCGGCCTGTGGCATACGGCGGACACTCTGGACGGTCTCGCCGAGGCCATCGGCGTCCCCAGCGCGCACCTGACGGCGACGATCGAGCGATTCAACAAGCAGGCTGCAGCCGGTGTCGATGAGGACTTCGGTCGAGGCGGCGAAGCCTACGACCGGGTGTTCACCGAGGGCGCCTCGCCGCTGGTCCCCATCGACACGCCGCCGTACCACGCCGCCGCATTCGGCGTCTCGGATCTGGGTACCAAAGGCGGATTGCGGACCGACGTCCATGCCAGGGTGCTGACCGATGACGATTCCGTCATACCCGGGCTCTACGCCGCTGGGAACACCATGGCGGCCGTCAGTGGAACCACCTATCCGGGCGGGGGCAACCCGATCGGGGCCTCCATGTTGTTCAGTCATCTTGCCGCGCTGGACATGGCGGAAAAGGAGCAGGAATGCTGAGCGAACCGATCACACCGGACGACGTCCAGCGCGCGCAGGCCGTCTTCGAACCGTTGACCCAGTCACTGCGTGGACTCATCGACGTGACCATCCGCAGCCGCGCCGACGAGTCCGACGTGCGCAGGGCGCACGCACTGATTCAACAGGCCAGTGAGATATTGGGATCTCGGTTGGACCCCGCACCCTTCGGGGTACGCAATGCGACGGACGGACGGGCACTGGTCTGGGGCAATGTGGCGATCGGCATGCGCAACGCCATCGCACCGCCGCTGCGCGTTGACCTTGCCGAATCGGGACAGCGCGCGACAGCCGATCTTGTGCTGGGTGCCGCCTACGAGGGCCCACCGGGACAGGTACACGGGGGTATGTGCGCGCTCATACTCGACCACCTATTGGGTGCGACCGCCCATCGGGCCGGACAGCCCGCCTTCACCGGCACCTTGACTCTTCGCTACCTAGCGCCGACGCCGCTGGGCAGATTGCGGGCGGAATCCTGGGTGGAGCGCGAAGACGGCGGGAAGACGTTCGCCGAAGGGCATCTCCTCGATCCGCAAGGCCGCGTCACTGTTCATGCCGCGGGGGTCTTCATCAGGCCCAAGCCCAAGGCCTGACTGCAGACTCACACCGGGTCAAGCGCCGAAATCAACCATTTCGCATCGACTTTGGCCAGGCTGACCACCACACTACTGGCGGTGAGCGCAGGCTCGGGACGATCACGGCTGACCGTCTCCTGATTGAGGAACACCAGCACCTTCGCGTCGTTCGGCCGGATTTCCATCAGGCCCGCATTCACCACCTGGGCGGCCGCCTTGATTCCCTTGGTGCGTACGGCCGGTGCAACCACATCGGTGGTGAACTTGCTGTAGTAGGTCAGAAAGTCGCCGAACATCAGGCCGCGGGACCGTTCGATGTCCTGATCGAGAGTCTCGGGTGCATACGACAGCAACGCCACCGTCGCCGATGACGCAGCGCGAACGGCTGCGTCGCCCGCCGCATCACCGGACTGCTGAATCGGACGGTAGGTGGTCACATAGAGCACGGTCGCCAGCAGTGCTGCCACCGCCAGGATGAGACCGAGGAAAAACAGCTTGCGGCGTGCGGTGAACATTGCCTTGGCTCCGCCGACCACTGAGGGGTCCGGCGCGATGGTGTCGATGTGATCCTCCGCGCTCAGCGGTGCATCGGTGGGTGGCCGAATATCGCCTTCCTCGGCGACCTCGGCAACGGCGCCCTGGTCAACCGTCACGGTACGAACTCCACTTTTGACATCTTGATCTGGTCTCCTTCGCGCCGCAGGTCGACGGTCAGACGCCACCTTCGGGGAGATTCCTCGGCACCGGCGGCGTTGGTCACAGTGGACGAGGCCGACACCAGGACCACAGCGGAGTCCGAGGTCATCGATTCGACTGCGGCCGCCGTCGCCGTAGCTTTGGTGGTCACCTTTGCGTCCTTGGCGACGCTACTGAAGTCGTCTGCAGCGCTCAGGAATTCATCTCGGAAGGGGCCGGTCGAGTTGTCGACGATTCGCTGCACACTGCCCTGGGGGTCGTTGAAGTCGATCGACATCAAGGTCACCACAGCTTGGCGCGCCGCGGCGACGAACTCTGCACGGTTGCGCTCATGCGCCTGCGCCGTCCGCTGCGAGCTTAGCATCCAGGCGCTCGCCGCGAGCAGGACGCACGCACACAGCACGATGCCGGCGGTGGCCAGCTGTCCTTGCCGGAGCCCGGAGAGCAGAGCTCGGGTGCGCGTCGGCCACGACGGATTGCCTTCAACGGCAGCGGCCTCCACGCGTGGCGCGGGAGGTGGCACGGTCTCAGAGACCGGGTCGAGATTCCGCGCTTGCTGCTGCAATCGGATGGCGCGGGCCCGCGCCTGGGCTGCCACGGCCTCTGCCGCGGCGGCCTCGGCTTCGGCTTGTTCCACAAGCGCGACGACGTCCTCGGCAGTCGATTCACCGGAATCGACGCCCGGGTGCGGTGCGGGGGACTCAACCCCGCCCCGCATGATTGCGGTCTCCGACATAGCGCCCACCGGTTTCCCTTCATCGCCGGGTCGGGCCGATTGCGGCCGACATCGGCACATTAAGTCCGGCCGCCGCCGCCGTGGTGGCGCTCTCCCACCCAGTGGGCGGGTTAACCCGACCGGGACCGGGACCGTCAGCGGTAGTCGATCACCAGTGGCGCAACGCGCACAGTGCGCCCTTCGGGCCATCTGCGGTGGCGACCACGACTCCGTCCACCGTCAACTCACACTGAAACCCGGGCTCGGCCGAACGACCGCTCGTGGCCGTCACCATCGCCCACCGCTGCGGATCGGCCAAGGTGGCACGCAGCACCCACGGTCTGCCGGGCCCGACGTCGGCCTGCACTTTGGGGCTGAACTCGTAAGGATTGTGGCTGTAGTCGGCCCACGTCGGCGGATCGGTGTCCCGGTAGTAGATGTCCGCGACCACCGGAGATCGTGTGGTCACGGTGTAGACGACCTCGTGCGCAACAGGGGGGTCTGCGTGCGCGGGCGCACCGAGAGCACCGAATACGGCCAGCGCTGCCGCCAATAGCTTCCTAGCCATCACCGCGGCTCCATCGCGGGGCGCCGTTCTTCGACTGACAGCTGAGAAACAGTCCATCGGGGGCCTGCGCCACCCAGTTCTCGTATCCGGCGCAGCTTGAACCCAGTTCCTTGATGCCCGCCATCGACGGGGACCGGAAGTATCGCGGCTCGTAGCGTCGCGGCGATCCACAGAACACCAACCTGTCCGGTTGAATAGAGGGCCCCGCGACGGCCGTTCCGAAGACGTAGTAGGCGGTATCGTGGCACGCCTGCCCCAGGACGACTCCGGTGCTCAGGCCCGGTACGCAGGACGGGTCATCGCACGAGACGGGATCTGCCCCGGCAGGGACCGTCGTCGTCAACGCCACGACCGAGGCCGCTGCGGCCAATAGCGCTCTTCCCCGCATGCTGGGCAACTTTGTCAGGACAATGCCGTTGCGAGATGTTGATGGTCCACTCAGCGGACACATTGCGGTGCTGCCGTCCAGGAACGAGGTTTACTTCGGACGCCGAAGTCCGGGTGCCCCAGACCAATCCGAGGAGCAGGCTATGCGCCGTGGGCCCGCCATCGCCGTCACCGTCACTGGGCTGGTGCTCGCCGGCACAGCTTCCGTTACCGTCGCGCAGGCCGATCACCCCGACTGGGGCCTCAACGGCACCTACACCGCCGTCTCCAACGGCGAATGGGCGCGCAAGAATGAAGTTTTCTACGATCAGGCCAGCCGCCGCAGCATCTGGACCATCAGCACCCAATGCAGCTACCCGGGCGAGTGCACCGGGACGGTGCGTAGCGACGAGAGCTGGACAGCGCCCATCTACCAGAAAAGTTCGGTGTGGTACGTCAAACGACCCATCGACAACTGGGTCCCGTGTCCGGACGGCAGCACCGCGCCGGGACTGCAGACCTTCCGATTCAAGGCGATGACGCCCGAAGGCGCGAACGCCGATCCAACGTCGACCATGCTGGTCGGTGAAGACACCACCACCGGCCCCAGCGGCGCGTGTGGCGCGAGTAAGCCGGTGTACATCAACATGCCGTTCAAACTCACCAAGATCGGTTGAATCGTCCGGTCGCAGTGATCTCCCACCGCTCCCGGTGGGCGCCACCTCATCTCGGCAGCATGTCTTCCCAACTCTGCGGCACCGGACGGACCAGGTCTGATTGGCGGTACACCTTGCCGTCGGGTGCCGCATACTGCCCGGTCCGCGGGTTGTAGGTGGCAAACGCCACAGCGGGGCCGCTGGTGTCCGCGGCGTAGCCGCTCGGTGCAGCAGGGACGCCTCCCTCCGGGGAAGCGGGTTTTTCAGCCGGTGGCGCCGGGTCACCCTGGGGGGCGCCCGGAGCGGTCACCGCGGGGGCTTCGGCAGGGCCGAAGATCTGGTCCCCGAAGGTGATCCGATCATCCGGGGGAATACCCTGAGCGATCAGCGCAGGATCGATCGGGTACGGCCCGGTGACGTGCTGACGCATGGCCAGCGGCTCAAATGGCTTGTCGCTCTCACAGATCTCGACTGTCGGTGCGCGCTTGCCGGGCTGAGCCATACAGGGGAAGTTCCTGGCACCACGAACCCCAATGGCCGAATCCTGCGGCAGTTTGCAGTACAGCCCGTCCGGCGTATCCACATCGCTGAGGTCCGCCGGCGAACGCCATGACGACGGCGGTAAGAAGCCCACCGTGCATGCCGGCGGGTCGCCGAGAGTGAGGCTGAACTCCGAAAGTGCCATGCCCGTCGGGTTGTTCAGGGAAGACCCGTAGGACTGGGTGGCGGCCAGATACGGCGGCAACAGCACGAGCAGCTGCTCGATCGATCGATGGTAGACGAGGCCGATCTGGCCGACAGTGGTGAGATTGGCCAACAGCAGCGGCAGTGTCGGCTTGATCTCGGACAACAGCCGAGACGCTTCGTCGGCTGCGCCAGATCCGTCGCGAAGTATGGTCCGCACTTCGGAATCACGAGCATCCACCTGTCGCGTGATCCCCGCCAGGCTGCGCGCCCAGGTCCGGATCGCATCTGCACTCTCGAGTTGGCCCTCCAGCAGCGGCCGGCTGTCGTCGATCAACCTGCGCGTGCTGTCAGCGGCCGCGTCGAGCCGGGCGGCCAATGTGCTCGACGACTCGAACAGTGCGCTGAGGTCGTTGCCGGTTCCGTTGAGTGCCTTGAAGGATTCGTCGAGCACAACCCCCAGCGTGCCGGTGGGGATGCTGCCCACCAACTCGCTCATCTGATCGAGCATCGGACCGACCGGCCTCGGCAACGACACGTTCTCAGCGGTGATGGTGGAACCGTTTTCGAGGTAGGGGCCGGCGTCGGTGCGCGGTACCAGGTCCACGTACTGCTCGCCTACCGCCGATACGCTTCGCACATTGGCCTGCAGATCTGCCGGAATCCTCGGCGAGGATTTCAACGACATCGACACTTGGGCGCCGAGGCGGGTGGGCCGGATGTCGGTGACCTTGCCCACCTCCACGCCCCGGTAGGTCACGTTGGAGAATTTGTACAAGCCTCCGGTGGTCGGCAGTTGAAGCTTCACCGAGATGCGGCCGATACCCAGCAGGACCGGCGCCTGCATGTAGACGAAGACCATCGAGCCGACACCGATCACCGAGGCGATGGAGAAGATGATCAGTTGTCTACGAACGAAACGGGTCAGCATCAGCTTCCGCCCTGGGCCGGTGTGGACGACTCCTGGTCGTCTTGTGTGGGTGATTCGTCGGTTTCAACGGTGGTCAAAGGTGGCAGGGTTGCCACCTCGGCGGGGGGCGGTCCCAGGGGTGCATGCAGCGGGTCCCGCGTATAAGTCGAGTACCACGGGTCCCCGGGCGCCGGCACCATAGATGCCCCCACGTCACCCCACCTGGTTCCGAGCAGGATGCCCTTCTTCATGCGGGGAATGGTGAAGTCGAACACGATGAACTGGTTCATGTAGTCGCCGCGGATGCCACGGTCGATGAATTCCTGCGTGTAGGGGTAGGTGGGCAGGTAGGAGATCGCGGTGGTCAGGTCCGGCCCGATGTCGGCCAGGGCGCGCACCGTCGGCTCGAGATTCTCCAAGTTGCGGACGATGTCGGCCTGCGATTCGTTGATGAGTTGGTTTGCGGTAGAGCTGAAGTCGCCCAGCTTGTCCAGCGCAGTGACCAGCCGCGGCCGTTGTCTGTTCAACACCTCGAGTGCGGGAGGGATCCGATTCAGTGCGCCGGTCAGAACGTCGCGCTGGCCGGCGAACGTCGCTGCCATCCGGTTCAGCGACGAGATCGTGGCGATGATGTTGTCGTGCTGACTGTCCAGCAGCGTCACCACCGTGTTCATCCGGGTCAGCAGGTCCCGGATCTGAACTTGCCGTCCGTCGAGGGCCGCGTTGAAGTTGTGGACGATGTCTCCGATCCGAGTCAGGCCACCGCCGTTGACCACGATCGACAGCGACGACAGGGTCTGCTCGGTCGATGGGTATGTCGAGGACTTGGACAACGCAATGGTCGCTCCCGGGTCCAGCCGCCCGGTGGGCGCCTCGCCCAGGGGCGGGTCCAAGGCGAGGTGCATTGATCCCAACAGGCTGGTCTGGCCCACGGCCGCGACCGCGTTTGCCGGAATGACTACGTCGGGCCGGACCGAGATCTCGACGTCAGCCCGCCAATTCTCGACGGTCATCCTGCGGATCGCTCCGACAACCACATCACCGACCATCACCGGTGAATTCGACTCCAAGGTACCGATATTCGCGACCTTGACGTGGTAGATCACTGCGTCGGCACCGGTTCCGACCGTGCCCGGAAGCGGCAACGAGTTGAGTCCGTCGAAGGAACAACCGGACGTGATCAGAGCCGCGCAGCAGGCTGCGGTGGCCAGCCTTCGGATCGACATGGTCTTCGTCACGGCGCACCTCCCGGGGCTGACAGGCCGGCTCCTGCCGGCAACAGCAGCTCAGTCACATCCGATGCGGCCGGCACCGGTGGCGGCGGCACCCCGGGCGGAATGGGCGCACCCGGGTAGAGGGCCGGATGTCGATGCGCGGGCAGGCCGTCGGGGGCGTAGGCCCCCGGCTGATGCGCCGGGTCGGTCCACCCCGGTGGCGGGGGAACGTCGCCGGTACCGGTGTAGGCCGACACCGCCGGCGGAATCTCCTGCGGTCCGCGGTCGGTTCCCCCGCCGCCGGGCGCCAGCGCGGGATCGGAATAGATCACGTTCTTCGGAGCGGGCCCCAGGTAGGCGTTGAAGGGCAGCGGCAGATAGTTGAAGTTCATCAGGCGTAGTGCCGGCCCGAGGTATTGCGCGCACGCCTTACCCGACGCCTCGGCCGTGGCGTTTTCGACAGCCGCGATCGCCGAACAGATCGTCGCGACGGGATTCGCGAAATTGTTCATCGCAAAAGATCCCCGGGGACCACCGGTGTCCGGGTTGTAGATGTTATAGCCATTGACCAAAGCATTCGGCGCCGCGTGCAGCACGTTTTTGACCACCATGCTGTTGTCGGAGAGCACCTGCGTCACATTGGCCAGCCGCTCGATCTGTTCGACGGTCTGCTCGCGCGAGCCCGCGATGAATCGCTGGATCTTTGCGACGACGGCCGACAACTCGGTGATAGCCGAGTCCAAATCCGACCGGCTGCCGTCGATCACGCTCGTCACATCGGCGAGGCGATCCTGGAACTCGACGATCTGGGTATTGCTGTCACGCAGTGCGGCGACAAAGGTCTGGAGATTGGTGATCACCCCGACGATGTCGCCACTGCCCTTACCCAGCACCCGGCCGACGTCCGCCAGTTGCGTGATGGTCTGACGCAAATTGTCACCGTTGCCTGCCATGGCGTCAGCGGCGGTGTCGATGAAACGTCCCAGCGAGGTACCCGACACGCCGCTGGACGGACCCAGGTCAGAGGCGAGCCGGGTGAGCTGCTCTTTGATCTCGTCCCATTCGACCGGGACGGCGGTCCGGTCTTCGCCGATCTCGGCGCCGTCGGGCAGGGTGGCCCCACTGGCGGCCGGACTGGACTCATAGGCAGGCGTCAGCTGCACATAGCGAGCCGACACCAGGTTGGGCGCCACAATGATCGCCTTCGCTTCGGCGGGAACGAGCACGTTGCGGTCCACCGCGAGGACTACCCGGGCGCGAGTTCCCAACGGCTCGATGGATTTGATGGTGCCCACCCGCACGCCCACCACGCGGACGTCGTCACCGGGATAGATAGCCGTTGCCGATTTGAAGTAGACGACGATCGTCCTCGGACCCAGCAGCCTCTGATAGCCGACGAACACCACAGCAACGGCCAGCAGTAGCGCGATACCGCCGGCGATGAGCTTCTTTCCACGACTGTCGAGCAGTGTCCTGACACTCATCGTGATCCTCCGGGAATCCCGTTGTAGGGGAACGGGAATTCGGCGCGCGGCCCGGCGTTGTCAGGTGGCTGTCCGGCATTGACTCCGCGGCGGAATCCGAGTGCGTAGTCCAGGAACGGCTGGATCGCCGGCCCCGGGAGCAGATTGGACGCAAATCCGTTGTAGTAGAACCCGTTGTTGACGGCCTCGCCTTGCGTCAGCTGGTATTTGGCCAGGCCTTTGAGGGACTTCTCCAGATTGTCGCGGTTGCGTTCCAGCATCTGCGCGACCTTGTTGAGCTGCGTGAGCGTGGGTGTCAGTTCCTGCTCGTTATCATCGACGAGACCGGAAAGCTGTTGTGCCACCGCGGACGTACTGGCAAGCAGATCGACGATCGCGTGGCGGCGGTCCTGCAACACAGCGAGCAGGTCGTCGGCATTGAGGATCAGCCGGTTCACCTGCTCGCTGCGTTCGGACAGGATTCCGGTGACACTGGCGGCGGACGCGAGCAAGCCGCTCAACGATTCGTTGCGGTTGTTCAGCGACTTCGACAATCGGCTCACCCCGTCGAAGGTGGGGGCCAGTTGAGGTGCCAGTCGCTCGATGGTCGCCGACAACGTGTCCAGGGATTGGTTGATGGTCGCGGTGTCGGTCGCCGCCGTGTTCGCGGTGAACTCCCCGAGCGCGTCGGTCAGCGAGTACGGCGACGCGGTGCGGGCCAAGGGGATGACGCCGCGCGCACCGATACTGCCGGGACCGCGCGGCTCGATGACCAGGACCCGCTCACCAAGGAGTGTTGCAATGCCGATGTGCGCTGTGGTGTCCACGCCGAGCCGGACCCGGCTGTCGACGGCGAAGCTGACCCGCGCCTTGCCGTGATCCAGGGCGACCCCGGAGACCGTGCCGACATTGACGCCCGACACCTTCACAGTGTTGCCCGCAGACAGCCCGCCGGCCTCGGCGAACAGTGCCTGATATCTGATCGAGGTCGCCATCGCCAAGAGCTGCTTGGGTTGCAGCCCGACCATGATGATCAGCACGACCAGTACGACGCCGACGAATCCCAAACGGAAAAGCGATGTTTCACGGTACTTGAGCATTAGGGTTCTCCGCACCTTCCGGTGTTCTGGATTACCCACGGGAAGTGAGCGGTACGGCCCTGCAGATCGGTCACCCGAAGCGAGACACCGCAGATGTAGAGGTTGAGCCAACTGCCGTACGAGCCGAGGCGAACCAGCTTGCGGTAGTTCTGGGGAGTCTTCTGCATCAGCAAGTCGAGCCGGGCCAGGTCGGTTTCGTTCGCCACCAACGGGGCCAGTCGGGTCAGCTGATCAACCGTTCCCGACAGCGGCCGGCGGGCCTGGGTCAACAGTCCGGCCAACGACGCGGTCCCGTTGTCCAGTGCGGTGATTGCGCTGCCGATCGGGTCGCGGTCGGCGGCCAGACCGCTCACCAGGCGCTCGAGGCCATCGACCGCACCGGAGAACTGCCTTCCGTCCTTGGACAGCACCGCCAGCGTGTCGTCGAGATTCGCGATGAGCTGTTCCACGATGTGTCCGTTGTCGGCCAACGCATTTGTGAAAGAAGAAGTTCTGCTGAACAACGACTCCAGGTCACCGCCACCCTGGCCCTGGAGGATCTGGATCAACGAACTGGTCAGGGAGTTGACGTCGTCAGGGTTGAGGCCCTGAATGACGGGCTTGAGACCTCCGAGCAGCAGGTCGAGGTTCAGGGCCGACTCGGTCCGGTCGAGGCCGAAGCGCGATCCCGCCGGCCGGATCTTGGTTGATCCGGGATCGTCGATGAGTTCCAGGTAGCGGTCGCCGACCAGGTTCAGGTAGCGCACGGCGACCTTGGTGCTCTCGGTCAGCCGCACGGTGTCGTCGGCGTCGAAGGCCACGAGAACGGTGTTGTCGGGTTGCAACGCGATCTTGCGTACGGTGCCGACGCGAATTCCGGCGACGCGCACCGAGTTTCCCACTTTGAGGCTGGAAGCGTCCTGGAAGACCGCCGAGTAGGCGTTGGTGGAACCCGACCGGTACTGGCTGAAGATCGCGAGAAGAACAGCGGTGAGCATGACCATGGTCACACCGAACGCACCGAACTTGACGGACGTCTTTCCGAGGCCGCTCATCCGGGCTGTCCGATCTGTCCGCCGTTTCGTGGTGGTCCGTCGATCGGCCCGTACAGCAACTGTTTGAGTCCGTCGGAGTTCAGCAGAATCCCCTCGTTGCCGTATTGCGCGGGGTTGGCGTTGACGTCGGTGATGACGAACGGTGGCTGCTTCTGGAAGCCGACCTTGGGAAGGTCGGTGCACTGGGGTCCGCCGGTGGCGGCGACCTTGGGCAGGTTCTGCGGATAGCGGTAGCGCTCTTGCCCGAAAACCACGGTCTGCAGGAGCAGACCGCCGGGCACCGGTGTGCCCGGCGCCTTGGCGAGCTCCACGGCACCGCCCAGCCCACAGGTCAGCGCCTCATGGTACTGGTTGGTGAGGTCGGTGGTCGGGCCGAGCAGGTGCATGACATCGGCGATCGCCTGCTGGTTGCCACCCACAACGTCATTGCCCGTGTCGGCCAGGCCGATCGCGCTGAGCAGCAGTGTGTCCAGGTTGTGCTGTTCGCCGACGAGCGTCTGGCTCATCCGGGTCGCTGCGCCGGCGGTGGCGGTCAGGTCAGGTGCCGCATCGGCATAGGCGTTGAACACGTCGGGCGCGACGGTGAGTTCGCGTCGCATTGCCGGCAGGCTCGGATCGGTTCGCGCCAGGAACCCCTCGAGGTCGCTCATCATCTGACCGATCCGCTCCCCCCGGCCGTCCAGGGCGGTGGCGAGCGCGCCCAGCGTCTCGTTGAGTTTGGTGGGTTCGATCTTCTGCAACACCGAGGACAGCCGCTCGAAGACCGAATTGACCTCGACCGTGACATGGTCGGCGTCGAGCACCTGGCCGGTCTGCAAGGAGTGTCCCGAGGGCTGGTCCGGCGGAACCAGATCGACGAACTTCGACCCGAACACCGTCGAAGAGGAGATGCCGACGCGCACGTTTGCCGGAATGACGTCCAGGTAGGACGGGTTCATAGCAAGATGCAGCGCGGCCCGGCCGTCGGGTAGCGATTCGATTGACTTCACCGAGCCAACCTGGGCCCCATGGAGTTTCACCTTCGCGCCGGTGTCCATGACCAGGCCGGCACGCTGCGACAGCACGGTGACGGGCACCGTCCTGGTGAAGCTGCCCCGGAAGAATCCCAGCGCTACCGCGACGGTGGCCACGACCACCGAAACGGAAGCCAGCCCCAGCAGAATTCGTCGTGCCTTCGAAGTCATCGCCATCAGTGCTACGCCGCCCTAGCCCGACAGGTTGAAGTTGCCGTCGGAGCCGTAGACCGCCAGCGACACCAACAGGGTCACCGAGATCACGACGACCAGTGAGGTGCGCACGGCCGTGCCCACGGCCACCCCTACTCCCGAGGGCCCCCCGGAGGCGAAGTAACCGAAATAGGTGTGCACCAGCAGGACCGCGATAGCCATCAGGATCGCCTGCAGAAACGACCACAACAGATCCGTCGGATTGAGGAACGTGGCGAAGTAGTGGTTGTACAGGCCTGCCGATTGGCCGAACATCACCACGGTGGTCAGCTTGCTGGCGACGAAAGACAAGATCACGGCAATCGAATACAGCGGCGCGATCGCCACCATCCCGGCCGCAATGCGGGTGCTGACAAGGTATTCGACCGCACGGATGCCCATGGTCTCCAGTGCGTCGACCTCTTCGTTGATCCGCATGGCGCCCAACTGAGCCGTCACGCCGGCACCGAACGTGGCCGCCAGGCCGATTCCGGCCACCACCGGCGCCGATATCCGGACGTTGATGAACGCGGCCAGAAAGCCGGTCAGGGCTTCAATGCCGATGTCACCGAGCGAGCTGTAACCCTGAACCGCCAACGTTCCGCCGGCGGCCAGCGTGAGAAATCCGACGATGACGACGGTCCCGCCGATCATCGCCAATGTTCCTGCCCCCATGCTGATCTCGGCGATCAGGCGGATCACTTCACGACGGTAGGCCGACGCCGCGTGTGGAACTCCGCCCAGAGCACGCCCGTAGAACGCGGTGTGATCGCCGATCCGGCCGATGACCTCGACCGGTCTGTTCAGCTCACGCGTCAGCTGCGGGTGCAGCACTCGTAAACCAGCCATCGCCATGTCCGGCTAGTCCGAGGTCATCTGGATGCCGATGGCGGTCACCACCACGTTCACCACGAACAGCGCCATAAAGGCGTACACCACCGTCTCGTTGACGGCGTTCCCCACCGCTTTGGCCCCTCCTCCGCTGATGGTCAGCCCGCGATAGCAGGCGACCACTCCGGCGATCAGGCCGAACAGTGCCGCCTTCACGCACGAGATGATCACCTCCGGGACCCCGGTGAGCAGCGTGATCCCGGCAGCGAATGCCCCGGGGTTGACACCTTGAATGAAGATCGAGAACGTGTAGCCGCCGAGGATCCCGATGATGACCACCAGGCTGTTGAGTAGTAGGGCGACGATGCCCGAGGCCAGCATCCGCGGCGCCACCAGCCGCTGAACCGGGTTGATACCGAGCACCTCCATGGCATCGATCTCTTCACGGATGGTGCGTGAGCCCAGGTCCGCGCACATCGCCGTTGCCCCGGCTCCGGCCACTATCAACACGGTGACCATCGGTCCGACTTGAGTGACCGCGCCGAAGGCCGCCCCCGCTCCGGACAGGTCCGCGGCGCCGAGCTCGCGCAACAGGATGTTCAGCGTGAAGCTGACCAAAACGGTGAACGGGATGGCGACCAGGACGGTGGGCATCAGTGACACCCGGGCCACAAACCAGGACTGCTCCAGTAGTTCTCGGCCTTGAAAGGGGCGCCGGAACAGGAACTTCACCGCGTCGGCAGACATGGCCAGCAGTCCGCCGACTGCCTGCATGGTTCCGGCCCCGCCTGTACCGAGCACCCGCAAGCCGGACGACCAGTGGTCCTGGGCACTGTTGACCATGTACCGCAAACCCTTCACTGGTGGTTCGACCGAACCCTGTCACCGGTCCGCCCGGCTCGGCGGCCACAGACACGTTGACAGCCGAACGTGTCCGCCGACACTCGGCGTCCCATCTACCGGGAAGCCGCGCGGCGGCGGAGCGGATCGGACGGGAACGTAATCTGCTGTTCAGACGCATCACGGTCCACCACGGCGACGGGAGTTCCCTGTGTCACTGCCCACCGAGCCACCACCCGGCCTCTCGCGCTACCGGCACCGTCGAGTACTGATCACCGGGGCTGGGTCCGGCATCGGTCAGGCCTGCGTGCTGCGGATTCTCGCCGAAGGCGGCCAGGTGGCCGCCGCCGACATCAGTGCCGACGGATTGACCGACACCGTCGCCAAAGCCGGCCAGTTCGCAGACCGCCTGTCGACAGTGGTGATGGACATCGGTGACGAACAGTCGGTCCGCACCGGCGTGGCCCAAGCCGTCGAGTCGCTGGGCGGCCTCGACACGCTGGTCAACGCCGCCGGAATCCTTCGTTCGTCCCACTTGGCCCAGACCGCCCTGGCCGACTTCGAAGAAGTGATTCGGATCAACCTCGTCGGCACTTTCCTGGTCACCCGCGAAGCCATCGCCGCGCTGCACGAAGGCAACCGGCCGGCGGTGGTCAACTTCAGCTCGACGTCCGCGCAGTTCGCTCACCCGTACATGGCCGCCTACGCCGCGTCCAAGGGCGGGGTGCTGTCGATGACACACGCCTGGGCCATGGAGTTCGCCAAAGCCGGCATCAGATTCAATTGCGTGCAACCCGGCTCGATTGCGTCGGGAATGACCGATGGATCGGGTGCGTCGCGTCAAAGCGTCGGGCCCGGCCTGCCTGAGGACGCCGATTTCACGCTGTTCGGGAAGGTCGCACCGATGCTCCCGCTCGATGGGGGCGCGATCTTCGCCCACCCCGACGCGGTCGCCGGCGTGGTGGCCATGTTGGGCAGCGACGACGCCTACTTCGTCACCGGTACCGAGGTCCGGATCGACGGCGGCGCCCATATGTAAGGGACGCCGCGCAGCGCCAGCCAGTGACAACCGACGGAGGACCAGAATGAAGGCCACAGGTCTGCTGTGCGCGCTCGCAGCGGTGGCAACAGCCGGGGCACTCGCTTGCCCCCCAGGCAATGCCGAACCGTTCTTCGCGAACTACCAACTCATCCTGCCCGACCGCTACGACTTCCACACCTGGGCTTGGGCGGTATCGCACTGCTTGCCGGCAGCGGACGACTGCGCCCACATCCAAGCGATCCCTATGCCCGTGGCCAAGGCTTTCGAATACGCCGGCGACGCCCACCTCGCCGATGGCCGATACACGCTGACTGTCGACATTCCTGACGGATTGCGTTGCGGGAACGCCTATTACGGTCCCGTCGTTGCCACCCATGACGTGTACTCGTGGGACGCCGCGACGCTACAAGGCACCTTGACATCCTCGTTTGAGGTCGGCTGCAATGGAGCGCCCGGCGGAGTGCTGAGCTATCCGTTTACGTTAACTCGCCTCTGATGGACCCGGGCCCGACGGCCGTTGCGTCCCGACCGGCACCTTGAGTTTCGACGTCCTCGCGAACGACCTCATCCGCAGCAGGTAGCGCGGTACCCGGGAGATGCCCAGACTGCGCGGCCAGTCGCCGGCGCGGAAGTAGGCGTCCGAGCCACCGTCAACGAATATCACGCTGCCACAAAGGAAATCGGCGGCTTCGGAGAGCATGAACAGCATCCAGTCCGCCAACTGGGCGGGATCCCCGTAGCCGCCGACCGGGACCGGGAAGCTGCGGACGGCCTTCTCCTGGGCCGGTGTGGCGAGCTGCTTTTCCAGCAGTGGCGTCAGGATCGCTCCGGGTGCCAGCGCGTTGAGCCGGATACCTGCCCCTGCCCACGACGGCTGGACGGCGTTCCGGCGTACCCAGTGCGATACCGCGATCTTCGACGCGGCGTACGCGAACGACGGCGCGACCGGGCCGAACAGGCGCAGCCGGCGCACCGCCTTGGCCGCTTTGCCGGCCAGCAGCGCACGTACCGCGGAGCGCGGTACGGCCGGCACCGTGGTGGTCGAATTGCTGGCAACCACGACGACTTTGGCGGTACCGGGCGCGGCGGCCAGCGCCGGTCGCCACGCCTGCAGCAGGTCGACCACCCCGAAGTAGTTGACCTGCAGGATCAGCGCCGTCGCCCGTGGAGTGGGGCCGACACCGGCGGCCAGCACCGCGCCGTCCAGGTGACCTCCACACAACGCCAGCACCTGCTCGGCGGCCGCCGCGCGCCCGCCGGGACCCGAGAGGTCCGCGACGACGTCGGCGTCGCGCAGGTCGACCCCGATCACGGTGTGACCGGCCGCCCGCAGCTTGTCCGCAGCCTGGCGGCCCATGCCGGATGCCGACCCGGTTACCGCGTAAACGCCCATGAGACGCCCTCCTCAACCGTTGCGTTCCGTCGTATAGGCATACCGGGCAAGGTGGACAGCATGCACATCGGATTCATCGGACTCGGGAACATGGGAAGCGGCATGGCCGCCAACCTACTCGCGGCGGGTCACACCGTGACCGCCTATAACCGGTCAGCGGTCAAGGTGGACGCCCTGGTTCAGCGCGGCGCCACCGCGGCACGCACAGTGGCCGACGTCTGCCGCGGCGACGTGGTGCAGACCATGCTTGCCGACGACGACGCCGTTGAGAGTGTCGCGCTCGGCCCGGACGGGATCGTGGCGTCGTTACCGCCCGGCGGGCCGCTAACCTTCGACGACTCCCCGTAGCCCATCGGCCCCGAACGCCGGTTCCAGCATCGACGAGAAGTCCGGGCCGCGGCGCAGCATCTGCCCGCCGTCGACGTTGATGACCTGACCGGTGATGTAGCCGGCCGCGTCACTGAGCAGGAACAGCGCCAGGTTGGCGACGTCCTCGACCTCGCCGGGCCGCGGCAGCGGCGTACAGATGCGGTAGTCCTCGCTGAGCTCGGGCGAGTCCAGGATCGGGGCGACCAGCTCGGTGCGGGTGAGGCCGGGACGGATGCTGTTGACCCGCACCCAGGAGGCACCCAGCTCGTCGGCGGCCAGCTGCATCATGTGGTCCAGCGCCGACTTGGTGGGGCCGTAGGCGCCGAACCAGCGGTGGGTGTTGCTGGCCGCGATCGAGGAGATCCCGACGAATGAGCCGCCGCCGCCGCGCACCAACGCCCGGCCGGCGTGCTTGAGCAAATACAAGGTGCCGTTGACGTTGAGGTCGACGGTGCGCCGCCACAACTCCGAGTCGATCTGGGTGATCGGGCCGATGGTCAGCGAGCCACCCGCGCAGTGCACCACGCCGTGCAGTCGGCCGTGTTTGGTCACGGCGGCATCGACGGCGGCGATCACGCTGTCCTCGTCGGTGACGTCGGTCGGCAGGTGGCGAACCCTCTCGCCGAGCTCGGCGGCCACATTCGCCAATCGATCGGCGTCTCGTCCGACGATCAGGACATCGGCGCCGGCGGCGGCCAGCGCGGCGGCCACGGCCTTGCCGATCCCGCTGCCGCCGCCGGTGACCAGGTAGCTGCGGTCTTCAAAGGAAAGCTGCACACCGACCCCTCACGTCGAAACTGAAACAGGTTCTACCTATCGAACCATGCCTCCGGCCCCCAGCTCAGGGTTGGTCGCGGCGGGCCACGGCGGTGGGCCCGGCGGTACGCCAGTCCTCGACGTCAGGGGGCAACCCCAGCGGGGCGCGGTTCTCGTTGTGGGCCGACCAGTGCGCGTGACCCAGCTGATGGATGTGGAAGCCGTGCCGCAGCGCCTCGGTGAAGCCCATCGCATCGGCGGCGCCGTTCACCGAATCCTTGATCAGCAGCGCGGCCATGGTGGGCAGTTTGGCGATGCGCCGGGCGAACTCCAGCGTCTTGTCCGCCAGCTCGTCGGTCGGAAACACCTTGGAGACCATGCCCAGCCGGTGCGCCTCGTCGGCGTCCAGCGAGTCCCCGGTCAGCAGCAGCTCCTTGGCCTTGCGGGGGCCGAATTCCCAGGGGTGGGCGTAGTACTCGACGCCGGGCATGCCCAGCCGCACCCCGACCACGTCGGAGAACCGGGCGTTGTCGGCGGCCACGATCAGGTCGCAGGCCCAGATCAACATCAGTCCGGCAGAGATGGCGTTGCCCTGCACCTGAGCGATGGTGATCTTGCGCAGGTCGCGCCACCGGCAGGTGTTCTGGAAGAAGAAGTGCCACTCCTGCAGATAGGTCTTCTCCACGACCGGCTCCCGGGTGGCGCCGTGGGATTGGAACGTCGGGTGCTGCGCCGGCCCGGGACGCCGCTCAAGCAGCGTGGCTTCGGACCCCAGGTCGTGACCGGCGGAGAAGTTCTTCCCGCGCGCGGCCAGAATCACCACCCGGACGGCGTCATCGGCCTCGGCGCGGCCGAATGCCTCGTCGAGCTGCACCAGCAGGGTGCGATTCTGCGCGTTGTGCACGTCGGGGCGGTTCAGCCAGATCCGGGCGATACGCCCGTCGTCGAGCGTTTCGTAGTCGACCAGGCGATCCGTATTGTCGCCGGCCTGCTGCGATGCGGTGTCCGATGTGACCATTGCCTCCGCCCTCGTCGTCTTCGCTTCACAGGCTACGGCGGCCGGCCTGAGCTGCCCGAGGCAGGTGTGACACAGCGCGCACTTCGCTAGAGTCGAGTCATGCCTGCTAAATCCGAACCCGCCGACATCGAGGACGTGGAACCGCTGGCCGACAGCACCGCGCGCCAGGCCCGGCGAGTGGTTGCCGCCTATGCCGAGGACGCCGACGAGTGTCGGGTGTTCCTGTCCATGCTGGGGATCGGGCCCGCAACACCCGACAAGAACGGAGCGTAGATGCCGGAGGCGGGGCCGCCCGGCGGTTCAGCGAGGCTCGACGAAGGCGAGCCGAAGCTGGGACCGCCGCAAGAACCCGGGGAGTCCGATTTCGTCGTCGTGGCCAACCGGCTGCCGATCGACATCGAGGTGCTCGCCGACGGTACGACGGCGTGGAAGCGCAGCCCCGGCGGATTGGTGACCGCGCTGGAGCCCCTGCTGCGTAAGCGCCGCGGCGCCTGGGTCGGCTGGCCCGGCAGCCTGGAGGCGCCCGACGGGCCGATCGACATCGAGGACCTGCGGCTGCATCCGGTTCCGCTGGACACCACCGATATCGCCGAGTACTACGAGGGCTTCTCCAACGCCACCCTGTGGCCGCTGTATCACGACGTGATCGTCAAACCGATCTACCACCGGCAGTGGTGGGACCGTTACGTCGACGTCAACCGTCGCTTCGCCGAGGCCACATCGCGCGCCGCCGCGCCTGGCGCCACGGTGTGGGTCCAGGACTATCAATTGCAGTTGGTGCCCAAGATGCTGCGCGATCTGCGGCCAGATCTGACTATCGGCTTCTTCCTGCACATCCCGTTCCCGCCGGTGGAGCTGTTCATGCAGCTGCCGTGGCGCGCCGAGATCGTCGACGGCCTGCTCGGCGCCGACCTGGTCGGTTTTCACCTGGCCGGCGGAGCCCAGAACTTCTTGTTCCTGGCCCGCAATCTGGCCGGCGCCGTCACCTCGCGAGGGTCGGTCGGGGTGCGCAGCCGGTTCGGTGAGGTGCGGCTGACCGACCGCACGGTCCGGGTGGGCGCCTTCCCCATCTCGATCGACTCCGGCGAACTCGACCGCAAGGCCAGGGAACGCGGGATCCGGCGGCGCGCCAAGGAGATTCGGGCCGAGCTGGGTCATCCGCGCAAGGTTCTGCTCGGCGTGGACCGCCTGGATTACACCAAGGGCATCGACGTCCGGCTCAAGGCGTTCAACGAGCTGCTGGCTGAGGGACGGGCCAAGCGCGACGACACCGTGCTGGTGCAGCTGGCGACGCCGAGCCGCGAGCGGGTGGAGAGCTACCAGATCCTGCGCGACGACATCGAACGCCAAGTCGGGCATATCAACGGCGAGTACAGCGAGGTCGGCCACCCGGTGGTGCACTACCTGCACCGCCCGGTCCCCCGCGACGAACTGATCGCATTCTTCGTGGCCAGCGACGTCATGCTGGTGACCCCGCTGCGCGACGGGATGAATTTGGTCGCCAAGGAATACGTGGCCTGCCGCAGCGACCTGGGCGGCGCCTTGGTCCTCAGCGAATTCACCGGCGCTGCAGCAGAATTACGCCAGGCCTACCTGGTCAACCCGCACGACCTCGAGTGCGTCAAGGATGTGATCGAGGCTGCGGTCAACCAGACTCCTGAAGAAGGGCGCCGACGGATGCGGGCGCTGCGCCGTCAGGTGCTGGCCCACGACGTAGACCGTTGGGCCCGCTCCTTCCTTGGTGCACTCGCCGACTCCGCGGAGTAATGCCCAACGGCCGGTGACACTCAGCTGCACAGGTGGATTGGGTTGTCCTGGCAATTCAGCGGATAGTGGATGACCGGGACCGGCAGCGGCGATACGAAGGTCAGCGTGAACGGCCGCTTCTCCAACCCGGGCTGCAGCCCGCACACCGCGTTGTGGGAGGTGGTGTAAGTGCCGTTGAGGGACAGATCGAACTGATACATCTCCTCGCTGCCGGCAGTGCCGCCGTTCGAGCACCTGGTGCCCGCCAGCAACGGGGTCTTGTAGGTCCACCGACCGTTGGCCAACCGGTATGCCCCAGCCTGTCC
Organism: Mycobacterium sp. UM_Kg27; assembly: GCF_000972905.1. Lineage (NCBI taxonomy): Bacteria > Bacillati > Actinomycetota > Actinomycetes > Mycobacteriales > Mycobacteriaceae > Mycobacterium > Mycobacterium sp. UM_Kg27. The sequence continues at coordinate 50,544 of NZ_JRMM01000002.1, read as the reverse complement.
CGGAGGCCCGTTACTTTCGACCTGCAGTTTGCAGCCCACCGCCGTGTGCAGCGGAACCCGGCCGTCACCCACTGTCGGCACGCACAGCGGGTAGATCTTCCAGGTCGCCGTCTTGACACCGTCGTTGTAGGTGTAGACGCCCTCGATCGTTCCTTCCGGTATCGCGTCGTCATCGGCGCCGGCCTGGACCGCCAGGCCGGTGGCCGCCGTCATCGCCGCAGCCAAGATGGCCAGCCCACGAACGAGTTTCCCCATGGCGCTCATCCTTTCAGCTAGATCGGCGCGATATTGCTGATCAGCCACTTGCGGTCGATCTTGCGGAAATCAACCCGCAGGCGGCTGCCCTCGTAGTACTTCTCCTTGGACTTGCCCGTCACGGTGCGGTTGACGAACACCAGCACCGAGCCCGACGTCCGGCGGGCAGCCATGGCGCCGACGCCGACGACGTCGACCTGGTTCACCAACTGCTTCTCGCGGGCCTGCGGAATGATCTCGTTCATGGCGCGGGCCTCGAACTCGCGGCGATAGTCCCCGGTGAACAGCGGGTAGGTCTCGGTCAGGCTGCGCTCCACCGTCTTGTACTCATAGCCCAAGACCTTGGGGATCTCATCGGCGGTCAGCCTGACCAACTCCGAGCGTGTCGTCTGCTCACCACGCGCCTCGACTCGGCTCCAATACAGCGATCCCGCCGCAGCTCCCAGACCCACGAACCCACCGAGAACTCCCACGAGGACGGCCAGCCACATCCACCGCCGTGTCATCCGCTGCCCCCCGGCCACTTCAGGTCGTATGCGGTCATATCGCCGTTGCCGTCTTCATGCACGATGACCCGCAACGCGTAGGGCTGCGAGGGCTTATTGACTCCGTCCGCATCAGTGGCGGTAGCGCGTATCGCCACCAGCACCGACGCGTTGCCGGCGACGTTGTCGATGCCCTCCAATGCCTTGCCATTGATGACGGCCTCAGAGCTGTGCTTGGTCTCTCGCAGCAAGGCCTTGAGATTTTCGGAGTTGGCCGCCATCGTGTCGCGCAGTGGACCGCTGGTGCCGGCCACGAAGCGATCCACCTGCTCGTTGATGGTGTCGGGCGTATAGGTGTACATATTCAGCACCGTCTGCACCGCCGTGTCGACGAATCGCTGATCGCGCTGGTGTGCTGCATCGGCATGCCGGTGTTGCACGCCGAGTACGGCGACCATCCCGCCCAACAAGACCCACGCCGCCAGTCCAACCACACCCGCCAGTTGCGCTGTCTTGCCGGCGTTGGGCTGCCGCCGCGGCGGTGGTCCGGCCGGCCGGACCGCCCGTACCGCAGCGCGGCTGGGTGGCGGAATCCGTACCGCGGTCGGCGTCGTCTCACCGGCCTCCCCCGCTGGTCCCGCAGCCCGCGAGGCCCGGCGCCGGACCTTCGCGTCGTCGGGTCCGCTCACGTCTGCCTCGGCGCGAGCATCAGATCAGCCCAGTTCTCCGCGGGCAGCCACTTGTCTGAGCCGGAGACGAACACGCCACTGTTGCCGACCGGATCCACGAACTTGCCGGACCGGTCGTAGGTGCTGTAGGCGACACCGTTGGCCTCGGCAGGCAGCGGCCCCGGAGCCGGACCGGCAGCCGGTCCCGGCGCGGGGTCACGTCCGTAGGCGGGCAGGCCCCCGTTGCCGCCAGGGCTGGTCGGCATGTTCTGGTCCGGCGGCGCGTAGTACGGCCACGGCGCCGGCGGGTTGGGGCCGAGCTCGTTCGGCGGGTACGGCAGCGGGAACGGCGGGTTGGGTGCCGGTCCCGGTCCCGCAGGCACCCCCGGCGGCAGCGCCACGACCGGAGGGCCCGGGTCGTAGTCCGCAGACGGCGGGATGTACGGGAATTTATTCATCGGATTCAGCATCCGCGGATCGGTGATCGGCGTGTCATACGGAACCGGGGGACCCCGCCACGTGTTGCTCCCGATCGGTACAAAGCCTCGCGGGTCGCGGCAGAGCTGGATCGTGGGTGCGCGTTTGCCAGGATATTCCATGCACGGGTAGTTGCGCGCGCCGCGGACCGCAGTCGGATCGTTTTGGGCGGCCTTGCAGTACAGCCCTTTAGGCAGCTCCCGGACCGTTTCGTCGGCCGGCGAGCGCATCTCGGTGAACGGCAGGAAGCCGACGGTGCACGGCGGCGGATCGTGCATGTCGATCTTGAAGTCCAGCTTGGCGCCCTCGTCCATCGGCACGCCGCCGGCAACGGTGATCAGCGCGGCCATCAGCGCGGGAAACACCACCAGCGCCTGCTCGATGGAGTTGCGGTAGATGACCCCGACGCGGCCGAAGTTCGCGATGCTGGCAGCCAGCGTCGGAAAGGATGCCCGGATCCCCTCGAAGGTGGTGTTGACCTCGTCGGTGACGCTGGGCAGGGTCTGCAGCACCTCACGCAGCTGCGGGTCGGCTTTGCGCACCTCGGTGGTGACCGCCGCCAATGACCGGGACAGCTTCTTGATATCGTCCCCGCTGCGGATCTGAGCATCCAAGAAGGGCTCTACCTGGTCGATCAGTGTCGACGTCGCGTCGTAGTTGGCATTGGCCTCATCGATCAGCTGCCGCGATGACGAGATCATCCGGGCCAACTCCTGGCCAGACCCGTTGAATCCTTCGAAGGCGCTGCGCAGCAGATCACGCAGGCGGCTGTTGCCGATGCTGTTTACCAGCGACTGTGCCTCGTCAAGCATTCCGGCGATGTCCTGGCCGATCGCGGTACGGTCCTGACCGATGCGCGCACCGTTGCGCAGCACGCCCGCGGCCGGATCTCCCGACGGTGGCACCAGATCGATGAACTGTTCGCCGATCGCGGACATGCTCTTGACCGTGGCGGTCACATTGCCGGGGATCTTGGTGGAGCTGTTGAGGCGCATCGCGGCGTCGACACCGTTGTCACCGAGCCGGACCGACTCCACCCGGCCCACGGTCACGCCGCGGTAGGTGACATTGGCGCTCTTATAGATGCCGCCGCCACCGATGAAGTCGGCCGTCACCGTGTAGGTGCCGATGCCCAGCCGGCTCGGCGCGTGCAGATAGAAGATCGAGATCGCACCGACGGCCAGCACTGTGACCACGGCGAAGATCCCGAGTTGGATTCGAACGAGGCGGGTCAGCATCGCAGGTCATTCCTCATAGTGGGCAGCCGTGCCGGGCGGGATCTTGAACGGGTCGGCCGCCTGCCCGGACAGGTTGGCCATCTCGCCGATCAAGAAATCGGGTGGGTTGAGGATGTCGTGCATGTGCGGCATGTTCGGGTCGAAACCGCCGGTGGTGAACACCGTCTCGCCGAACCGCCGCAGGGTCATGTCGAAGATGACGTAGACGTTGAGGAAGTCGCCGCGCACCGCGTTACGCAGATACATCGACGGGAATGGGAACGTCGGGATGAATGGGAATGCCGTCACCAATTCGTTGGCATTGTCGGCGAACGCCTTCACGATCGGGTACAGGTCCTTGACGTCGGCCGCGAAGTCTTCCTTGGCCTCGCTCATGATTCGCGATCCGACCACGGCCAGCCGCTGCAGCGCACCGAACGCGTCGACGATGTTGCTGCGGTTGTCATTGAGCACCTGCAACGCCGCGGGCATGGTGTCGAGCGCACGAGCCAGGCTGGGGGCGCTGCGAGCCAACGTCGCCCCGACCCGATTCAGGCCCTCGGCGGCCGCGATGATGTCGCGTGCCTGGTGGTCCAGCGACGCGGTGAGTTCGGCCAGTCGCGGCACCAGCTCGGCGAAGGTGCCGGCTCGACCGGCCACCGCGGCGTAGGCCTCTTCGGTGATGTCCTGCACCGCACCGAGATTGCCCTGGTTGACCACCACGCCCAGCGACGACAACACCTCTTCGGTGCTGGGGTAGCGCCCGGTCCGGCTCAGCGGTATCTCGTCCCCGGGGGCGAGGTGGCCCACCGGCGGCTGGTCTGTCGGCTCGCCCAGCTCGATGTGCTGGGAACCCAACAGTGACGTCTGCGCGACCTTGGCGATGGCGTTGGACGGCAGCTGAACGTCGCCGTCCAAGGACAGCTTCACGGCGGCGTAGAAACTGCCGTCGGGCTGCTGCACGGCCCGGATACCCGAGACGCTTCCGACCGTGACGTCGTCGACCATCACCGGCGAGTTCTGCGGCAGCGTGGTCACGTCCGGCAGTTGCACTGTGACGGTGTATGAGCCCTTTCCGTGGCCCGCGGTTCCCGGCATGTTCAGTGAGTTCAGCCCACCGAACTGACAACCCGACAGCACCAACATTCCGGCACCGAGCAAGGCACTTCGCCGCCCGCCGCGCCGCAACGCACCGGCAAGAGACTTCACGCTCATCCGCCCTCCCGTGGTGCACCGGCCCCGGGCTGAGCCGGCCCGGTCGGGCCGGGCGGGGTACCCAGTTGCCCCGGCAACGGCGGCGGCATGAACAGCGCGGCGACGTCATCGGTGCTCGGCGGCGTGACACCCGGTGCGGGCAACCATTTCAGGTACGGAAGCGGCGTCTGCGCTTTCGCCTCGGTGGCCGGAGTGTCGTAGATGATCTGACCCTTGTATGCGGTGATCGAGTTGATCGGGTGGAACAGGAACGGGACGAAGTTCATCGCCCAGCGGCGCATGACCGGCCCCATCCGCTCTTTGCAGATCTCGGCCCGCTTGAAGTTGTCCGGGACCGAGCCGACATCGAAAACACCGCCACAGATGAACTGGACCGGGTTGGCAAAGTCCGGCAGCGACAGCAGGCCGGCCAGCGAGCCCTGGGCCGGGTTGTAGATGTTGTAGAAGTTGACTAGGCCGTGGGGCGTGATGTGCAAAACCTGCTCGAAGTTGTCACTCTGATCCGAGAGTGTCTTGGCGAACTGCGACAGCTTGTCGACCTGCGCGATCAACGCGTCGTTGTTGTTGTGCAGGAAGCCGCGAACGTCGCGCAACGCCTGGCTGAGGGTGCCCAGTGTGACGTCCAGGTCGACCGAACTCTCGGCCAGCACCCCGGACACCGCTGCGACGTGGTCGGTGAACTGCACGATCTGCTCGTTGCTGCCCGATAGTGCCTCGATCAGGACCTGCAGGTTCTTGACGGTGCCGAAGAGGTCGGTGCGCGAGTCACCGAGACGTCCGGTGGTGGTGGACAGTTCCCGCAGTGCGTCGCGGAACGAGTCGCCGTTGCCGTCGAAGGTGTCCGCGGCCTGGTTGACGAACGTACTCAGCGCGCCGTTGAGCTTGCCCTGCTCGGGGCCCAACTGAGCGCTGAGCTGAGTCAGCTCCTGCTTGACCTCGTCCCACTCGACCGGGACCGCGGTGCGATCTTCACCCAGTACGGCCCCGTCGGCGAGCTTTTCACCCTCGGTGTAGGCCGGGGCCAGCTGAACGACTCGTGCCGAGACGATATTCGGCGCCATCAGCAACGCATGAACATCGGCCGGCAACGGCACATCCTTGTTCACCGACATGGTGATCTTGACGTTCTCGGCACGCGGCTCGATGGACTCAATACGGCCGACCGGGACTCCGACCACCCGGACGTCATCGCCCGGGTAGAGGCCCACCGCGGAGGCGAAGTAGCCGGTGATGCGGTAGCTGCGCTGCGCGGGCAGCACCACGTAGGCCGCGGCGGCCAGAAGTACGGCCAGTACCCCGGCGAGGACGATCCGTGAAGTTCGGCGTGTCATGGTGACTTCGGCCTTATGACAGTGCGGTCGGAGATCATGCCGCGCAGGTAATCGGCCAGGCTGTCGGGCAGCTTGCCGGGCTGGAAGAACATGTCGAGCAACACCTCCGACATGGTGGGCGGCGGCAGGCCGTACAGGTTGATCTGGAAGCCCGGGCCCGAGGACACCACCTCGCCGAGGGTGGTGGCGTATCCGGGCAAGCGGTCCAGCGCTCCGACTATCCGGTCCTCGCGCTCGATCAAGTTGTCCAGCACCAGATTGAGCTTCTTGAGGGTCGGACCGATCTCCTTTTCGTTATCGGTCACGAAACCGGAAAGCTGTTGCGATACATCATCGATACCACCAATTAGGGCGCCGAGGGCCTGGCGGCGCTCGTCCAGCGCCGCGAACAGCTGGTTGCCGTCGAGCACCAGCTGGTTGACCTGGCCGGCACGCTGATTGAGCACGCCGGTCACCACCTTGGCGTGCGACAACAATTGCCCCAAGGCCTCGTCACGGCGGTTGATGCTGCGCGACAGCGCGGCCACCCCATCCAGCGCCCCACGCAGCTGCGGCGTTGCCTCGCGCATGGAGTCGGTGAGTACCTGGAGTGCCTCTTCGAAGCGCGGCTTGTCCAGGTCGCGCACATTGCCGCCGAGGTCCTGCAGGGCGTTGTTGAGCGTGTAGGGAGCACGGGTGCGTTCGAGCGGAATCGCGGTAACGGAGCCGGCACCGGCGGGGGTGACCGACAGCGCCTTCTCGCCCAGCACGGTGTCAGTACGGATGGCGGCCAATGACTGATCCCCCACCCGGACCTTGCGGTCCACAGTGAAGTCCACCTTGGCGCTGGCCCCGGCCAGCGACACCGACTTGACCTTGCCCACTCGGATGCCAGACACCGTCACGTCATTGCCGGCGATGATGCCGCCGGCATCGGCGAAGTAGGCGTGATAGTTCTTGCCCTGCGGCCAGAACGGCAGGCTGGTGTAGCCGAAGGACACCATCACCAGGAACGTCACCAGTGCGATGCCCAGAAGACCCGTGCGAACCGGGTTTACGCCGTCACTCTTTGACAGGAGAGCACCTCCCCTTGCTGATGTCGTTCTGGCCGCCCATGGGCAGGATGATGTCACTGCCCGCGGGGCCGTTGAACTTCAGCGCGACGGTGCAGTAGTTGATGTTGAAGAACGAGCCGTAGGCGCCCAACGCGTTCAGGCGCAGGTAGTTCTCCTCCAACGGGTCGATGACGTCGTTGAGCTCTTGCTTGCGCTTGTCCAGCACGGTGGCCAGTGGCCGCGCGTTCTCGAGCACGCCCTGCAGCGGCCGCCGAGTGCGGCGCAGGGTATCGGTCAGGTCGTTCTCGACCGAGGCCAGCGGTCCGATGGCTCCCGCGATCGCGTCCTTGCCCTGGGCCAGCCCGCTGATCAGCTGCTGAAGGCGGTCGACGGTGGCATCGAACTGTTCGCTCTTGTCGTCGACGGTGGCCAGCACGGTGTTCAGATTGTTGATCACGTCGCCGATCAGCTGGTCACGGGAGGCCAGCGTGGTGGTAAACGAACTGGTGTTTGCCAGCATCTGGGTCAGGGCGCCACCCTGACCCTGCAGCAGCTCGATGAGCGCATTGCTGATCTCGTTGATCTTTCCGCCGTCCAGGCCCTTGAGCAGCGGGCGCATCCCGCCCAGCAGGGCGTCCAGGTCCAGTGCCGGCTGGGTGTGGTCCCGGGCGATGGTGCCCCCCGGTGGCAGCTTGCCCATATCGCCGGCGCCCGAGGCGATCTCGAGATACCGGTCACCGACCAGGTTCTCGTAGCGGATCAGGGCGCGGGTCGAATCGTAGAGCTGGTAGCGCTTGTCCAGATCGAAGGTGACCCGGACGTGGTTGTCCGGAGTCAACTCAACCCGCTTGACCGTGCCCACCGGTATGCCGGCGATCCGCACGTCCTGGCCGCCCTTGAGCCGGGACGCGGTGGCGAAGTCAGCATGGTAGGTGTTGTTCGAGGTGAATCGGAACTCGCCGAACACCAGCACCAGGCCGACGGAGACCAGCAGCATGGCCAGGGAGAAGATCGCGACTTTGATCAGAGTGCTGCGCGGCGACATCAGTATTCATCCCGTTCCGCGAATGCCCCGTTGAAGAGGAACTGCGCTGTGGAGGGGGCGTCGAACTGGACCTCGGTGTTGGGCTGGAACGGGATATAGGCGCTGTCGGTCACCAGGAACGGCGACCGGAACCAGGAACCCCCGTACTGCTTGCTGGGCAGATCAGGCAATCCGCGGCAGTTGGGTCCGCCGGTCGCGTTGGCCACCGGCAGGCTCTCCGGGTAGGTGTAGGCCGGTGCGCCCGGGATGAAGCTGGACTGCACATACAGGGCCGGCTTGGTACCACCCAGCGACGGGCCGAAACGCTCCAATGCTTTTTCGATGCCCTTGAGGAGGCACCCGAACTCCGGGGAGTATTCGGCCAGCAGGCTGCTCATGGCACGGAACCGCTGCACACCGGCGATGAAATCGTCGGCGGCCGGGGCAAAGGTGTCATAACCGTTGTTGGCCAGTCCGGTCGTCGCCAGCAGCGCCTTGTTCAGGTTCTCCCGCTGGTCGACCAGGGTTTTGCTGATCGCCGGGAGGTTGTCGAAGGTGGTGGCCAGGTCCGGGGCGGCGTCACCATAGATGTCACCGACGACGGCGGTCTTGGCGAAGCCCGACTGCAGCTGGGGCAGCTTCGGATTGAGCTTTCCGAGGTAGCTGTTCAGCCCGGACAGCAGCCCGCCCAAATTGTCGCCGTTGCCACGCAGACCCTCGGCCAGCGCGCTGACGGAGCCGTTGAGCTGCACCGGGTCGATCTTGTCCAGCACATCGGTCAACTTCTGGAACAGGGTGTTGACCTCGAGCTGCACCTCGGATGCCGGCACGTTCGCGCCGTTACGCAGCGTCGCGCCGGACGGCACCGGCGGCGGAATGAACTCCACCGACTTGGCCCCGAAGATGGTGTTGCCGGCAATGTGCACTGCGGCGTTGGACGGGATCTGATGCATCGCCGAGCTGTCCATGGCCAGGATCAGCTTGGCCTGGTCTCCCTGATACTTGATCGCTTTGACCTTGCCGACCTGGATGCCGCGGTACTTGACCTTGGCGTCCTGCTCCATCACCAGGCCGGCACGCGACGAAGTGACGGTGACCTTGTCGGTGGACGTGAACACGGAGACATACGACAGGTAGGTGAACGCCGTGGCAGCGAGCAGGATCGCACCCAGGATTGCCGCAGCAATCCGCACCTGGGTACGCGTCGATCCCGTTTCCACCTGTATTCCCTTGCTAGCCCGAGAGGTTGAAGTTGCCGGACCCGCCGTACACGGCAAGTGAAACGAACAGCGTAATGACGACGACCACAACCAGTGACGTGCGGACGGCCTGACCGACCGCGATACCCACCCCGACCGGGCCACCGGCCGCGTTGAAGCCGTAGTTGGTGTGCACCAACATCACCGCGACCGACATGATGATGGCCTGCAGGAATGACCACAGCAGATCGGTGGGGATCAGGAACGTGTCGAAGTAGTGGTCATAGAGGCCTGGCGACTGCGCGTTGATGAACACCGTGGTGGACCGCGCGGCGAAGAACGCGGCCAGCACCGATAGCGAATACAGCGGGATGATCGCGATCAGGCCGGCCACCAAGCGAGTGGACACCAGATACGACACCGCATGGACCGCCATCGATTCGACAGCGTCGATCTCTTCGGCAACCCGCATGGCGCCCAGCTGGGCAGTGGTGCCGGCCCCGATGGTGGCAGCCAGTGCGATACCGGCCACCACGGGGGCGACGATCCGCACGTTCAGGAACGCGGACAAGAAGCCGGTCAACGCCTCGATACCGATATTGCCCAGCGAGGAGAAGCCCTGGACCGCGATCACGCCACCGGAGGCCAGGGTGAGGAAGGTGGCCACCCCGACCGTGCCGCCGATGATGGCCAGCGCGCCGGTTCCCATGGTGATCTCGGCGATCAGCCGGACCGTCTCCTTGCGGTACTTGGTCAGCGCGTTGGGAACATAGCGGATCGATTCGGCGTAGAACAGCGCCTGCTCGCCGAAGGTGTCGACGGCCTTGGGCACCCCGCGGAACAACCGCCGAAACCGCAATGTGGCGTCGTAGCTCATGGCTCGACTCCCACTCGCTCGTTGCGCGCCCGACGCGGCACTCGCGGGCTCATTTGACCAGCACCCGCACGCTGATGGCGGTCATGACGACATTGATGACAAACAGACAGATAAAGGCGTAGACCACCGTCTCATTGACCGCGTTGCCTACGCCCTGGGGTCCGCCCTTGGCGGTCAGCCCGCGATAACACCCGATCAGACCTGCTGCGGTGCCGAAGAGCAGCGCCTTGATCTCGGCCATCACCAGTTCACCGAGCCCGGTCAGCACGGTGAGGCCGTTGATGAAGGCGCCGGGGTTGACGCCCTGCAGGAAGACGGAGAACACGTAACCCCCGACCAGGCCGATCGCGCACACCAGGCCGTTGAGCATCAGTGCCACGAAGGTCGACGCCAGAGCCCGGGGCACCACCAGCCGCTGAATCGGGTCGATACCGAGCACCCGCATCGCGTCGATCTCTTCGCGGATAGTTCGTGCGCCCAGGTCGGCACAGATGGCGGTGGCCCCCGCACCGGCCACCACGAGCACGGTGACCACGGGCCCCAGCTGCGTGATGGTGCCGAACGCGGTCCCGGCGCCGGACAGGTCAGCGGCGCCGATCTCGCGCAGCAGGATGTTGAGGGTGAAAGCCACCAACACGGTGAACGGGATAGCGACCAGCAGGGTTGGCACCAGCGAAACGCGGGCGATCATCCAGGTCTGGTCGAGGAACTCGCGGTACTGGAACGGCCGGCGAAACATGCCCCGAAACGTCTCTATCGACATCTCGACGAAACCGCCCACGGCCCGAGCCGGGACCGCGAGCTGATCGATCAAGGCAGGTCCTTCCCTCAGGTCGGGCTTCCTGGGCATCGGCGGTTGCAAAACTGTATCCGGCAACATCGTGCGGTGGCGTCATTCGTGCAATTCAGGCGCCGCCCCCGTGAGCCGGATCATATTAACTAGAACACGTTCTCAGTGTCAAAGGACATGTTTTGGCAGATAACATGAGTTATTTTCGCTGGTCACGGCGTATTGTGACCCACGCCTCGCTGTAACGCGTTCTAATTTTGTTCTAATCGCCGGACATCAGTTCGGACGCGGAGAAAGTCCGGGCCGGATCCCGGCCGGCGAAGTAATTGGCCAGCGTGTCCGATAGGCCGGCCGGATCCCACGCCTGCCCGTCGGCGCTGAACTTGCGTTCCACCGCCGGCGCGGCCATCAGGGTTACCTCAGGTCCGTAGACCACAAAGACCTGACCGCTGACCGCGGCCGAGGCCGGCGATGCCAGAAACCGGACCAGGGTCACCACGTGCTCGGGCGACAGCGGGTCGATCTCGCCTTCCCCCACCTTGGCCTCGCCGAACACATCGGCCGTCATCGCGGTACGGGCCCGCGGGCAGATCGCGTTGGCGGTGACGCCGTAGCGACCCAGTGCCCGGCTCGCCGAGAGCGTCAGCGCGGTGATGCCCGCCTTGGCCGCGCCATAGTTGGCCTGGCCGACCGGGCCCATCAGGCCGGCCTCCGAGGAGGTGTTGACGATGCGGCCGTAGATGCCCGCGTCGGACTCCTTGGATTTCTGCCGCCAGTAGGCCGCCGCGTTGCGGGTCAGCAGGAAATGTCCCCGCAGATGCACGGCGATCACGGCGTCGAAGTCGTCGTCGGACATGTTGAACAGCATCCGGTCGCGAGTGATCCCGGCGTTGTTGACGACGATGTTCAGCCCGCCCAGGCCGTCGGCGGTGCTGACGAGTTCGTCGGCGGTGGACCGCTGACTGATGTCACCGGCCACCGGCACACCTTTGCCGCCGGCCGCGGCGATCTCGTCGATGACGTCGGAGGACTCCAGCGCCGGCGCGATGTCGTTGACGACCACCGTGGCCCCGGAGCGGGCCAACCCGATCGCCTCGGCTCGGCCCAGGCCGGCGGCCGCGCCGGTCACCACCGCGACCTTGCCGGTCAGGTCGATCGTGTTGTCAGTCATGTACGCCACTCCTCTTCATCGCTGGCGCTCCGCATCGTCGCCGGCGGTTATGAATACCTCTAGTCGTCGCCCGGGGGAGGCTAGTCGTCGACGCGGCGCAGCGCGGCCCGCGGGCACTCGGCGATGGCCTGCTCGGCGTGGGCTTCCCGGTCTGCCGGGACGGGGGCGAGTTTGACCTCTGCCTGCTCGTCATCGTTCAGATCGAACAGGTCGGGGTCGATTCCGACGCAAATCGCGTTGCCCTCGCAACGATCCAGATCTACCTCAACTCGCATGACATTCTCCTGTACAAGCCCTGCGCCGACCGAGCGTTTCCGGCCGTCGTCGTCCACTAGTGTCACCATACGATCCGACAGCTCTCCCACACGAGCCGCTAGGGCCGTTGGACCCCGGGACTAGAACGTGTTACAACGGGCTGTCGAACCAGAATCTTATCGTGACACCGATCACCAGCGAAGGACTCCCCCGATGCAGATCAGCTACACGCCGGCACAAGAAGAGCTGCGCAGCGAACTGAGGTCCTACTTCACCACGCTGATGACACCGGAGCGTCGCGAGGCCCTCAGCTCGACCCAGGGCGAGTACGGCACCGGCAACGTCTACCGCGAGACCGTGGCCCAGATGGGGCACGACGGCTGGCTGACGCTGAGCTGGCCCAAGGAGTACGGCGGCCAGGCACGCTCGCCGATGGAACAGCTGATCTTCACCGACGAGGCCGCGATCGCCGGCGCCCCGGTGCCGTTCCTGACCATCAACAGCGTCGCCCCGACGATCATGGCGTTCGGCACCGAAGAGCAGAAGAAATTCTTCCTGCCCAAGATCGCCGCCGGCGAGCTGCACTTCGCGATCGGCTACTCCGAGCCGGGCGCCGGTACCGACCTGGCCTCGCTGCGCACCACCGCGGTGCGTGACGGCGACGAGTACGTGATCAACGGCCAGAAGATGTGGACCTCGCTGATCGCCTACGCCGACTACGTCTGGCTGGCGGCCCGGACGAACCCGGAAGCCAAAAAGCACCGTGGTATCTCGATGCTGATCGTGCCCACCAGCGCCGAGGGCTTCTCCTGGACCCCGGTCCACACCATGGCCGGCCCGGACACCAGCGCTACCTACTACCAGGACGTGCGAGTGCCGGTGACCAGCCTGGTCGGCGAAGAGCACGCGGGCTGGAAGCTGGTGACCAACCAGCTCAACCACGAGCGCGTTGCCCTGGTCTCGGCGCAGCCGATCCTGCTGGCTCTCGAAGAGGTCCGTGAGTGGGCACAGAACACCAAGGACGCCCACGGCAATCGGGTCATCGACTCGCAGTGGGTGCAGCTCAACCTGGCCCGGGTGCTGGCCAAGGCCGAAGTGCTCAAGCTGATCAACTGGGAGCTGGCTTCCACAGACAAGGCCGCGCCGTCCCCGGCGGACGCCTCGGCGGCGAAGGTGTTCGGCACCGAGCTGGCCACCGAGGCCTACCGCCTGCTCATGGAGGTGCTCGGCACCGCCGCCACCGTCCGCCAGGACTCCCCCGGCGCCCTGCTGCGCGGTCGGGTGGAACGGATGCACCGTGCCTGCCTGATCCTGACCTTCGGCGGCGGCACCAACGAGGTGCAGCGCGACATCATCGGCATGGTCGCTTTGGGCCTGCCCCGTAACCGCTGACCTATATACCCAAGGACTTTGGAGGCAAGTACTCATGGACTTCACCACTACCGAAGCATCTGACGACCTCTCGGGCCTGGTCGGCACCATCGTGGACGCGGTGTGCACGCCGGAGCGCCAGCGTGAGCTCGACGCATTGGAGCAGCGCTTCGACGCCGAGCTGTGGCGCAAGCTGGTCGACGCCGACGTCGTCTCCAGCGCCGCCAGCGAGTCGCTGGGTGGCGGCGGGTTCGGCGTGCTGGAGCAGACCGCGATCCTGACCGCACTCGGCCGCCAGCTGGCCGCGGTGCCGTACCTGGAGTCGGTGGTGCTGGCCGCCGAGACACTGGCCAAGTTCGGCTCCGCGGAGCTGCAGCAGGCCTGGGGCGCCCCGGCCGTGGCCGGGCAGAAGATCCTCACCGTGGCCCTCGACGGCGAGATGGGTGAGGGCCCGGTCCGCGCGGCCGCCGCCGGTGACGGCTACCGCCTGACCGGAACCCGCACTCAGGTCGGTTTCGCCTCGGTTGCCGATGCCTTTCTGGTGGCGGCCGAAACCGATTCGGGCACAGCGGTGTTCCTGGTCGCCGCGTCCGATCCCGGCGTGACGGTGACTTCGCTGGCCACCACCGGACGGGGCAGCGTGGGCCACCTGGAGCTCTCCGGGGTCGAGGTGGCGGCCGGCCGCCTGGTCGGAGGCGCCGACGTGCTCGACCACCTGGTCGCCGTGGCGGCCCTGGGTCACAGCGCCTACCAGCTGGGAGTGCTCGAGCGTGGCCTGGCCATGACTGCCGAATACGCCCGCGAGCGTGAGCAGTTCGACAAGCCGATCGGCAGCTTCCAGGCGGTGTCGCAGCGGCTGGCCGACGGCTACATCGACGTCAAGGGCCTGCGCCTGACGCTGACCCAGGCGGCGTGGCGGGTCAGCGAGGGTCTGCCGGCGACCACCCAGGTGGCCACCGCCGCATTCTGGGCGGCCGAGGCCGGCCACCGGGTGGCGCACAGCATCGTCCACATTCACGGCGGGGTCGGCATCGATATCGACCACCCGATCCACCGCTACTTCCTGGCCGCCAAGCAGACCGAGTTCGCGCTCGGCGGCGCCACGGGACAGCTGCTGGCGATCGGCCGCGAACTGGCCGAAACGCCGGCGTAGTCGGCTGAGCCGGACGGCTCAACGGTTCAGCGCATCCCCGAACGTCACCTTGAACCCCGGCAGGTCAGTCAGGGCCACGGTGGCGTCATAGGTCCGGTCGTATCCGGTGTGGCTCAGCTTCCAGCCGTCGTCGGTACGGCGGTAGGTGTCGTGATAGAAACCTGCCCCTATCAGCATGAGGTTGACGTCGGGCACGATCACTCGATCCTGCAGGTACCAGATGCCGGTGGCGGTGTCCGGGCCGGTGAGGGTGATCTCGGGGTGGTTGACCCGGTGCTCAGTGATGACGTTGCCGGGAAGCGAGTTCCGCATGAACTCCACCAGCGAGTCACGGTCGGCGAAGGTGTGCTTGCTGCCCATCGACTGGCCGTAGGCGGCGGTGACGTCCTCGGCCAGCGTGGCCGCGAAGTCATCCCAGTGCTTGGTGTCCAATGCCCGCAGGTAGCGGTACTTGACCTGCTTGATCTCTTCGATGTCGGCGATCTTCTTCAGGGCTGCTATGGCGTCTATGGCGTTCAAGGCCTGCGAATCAGTCACCGCTCTATTGCAACACTAATCTGATCACCATGTCAGCACCCGCCGATATCGACCAACAGTCCACCGTCACAGCCCTGCTGGCGCAGGTGGCCGAGGTGGACGACCGCGGTGTCTTCTACGAGGACACCTTCGTCAGCTGGCGAGACCACATCGCCGCGGGTGCCCGGCTCGGCGCCGCACTGCGGGCCCGCCTCGATCCGGAGAAGCCCCCGCATGTCGGTGTGCTGCTGGGCAATACGCCGTTCTTCTCCACGATGCTGGTGGCGGCGGCGCTGACCGGGATCGTGCCGGTCGGCTTGAACCCCACCCGCCGGGGCGCGGCCCTGGAGCGCGACGTGGCGCACGCGGATTGCCAACTGGTGCTGGCCGACAACACTGCCGACGTCTCGGTTCCGGGCATGATCGATGTCGAATCACCCTCGTGGCAATCGGAATTGGCCGGTGTTGCCGACACCCCGGTGAGCTTCCGGGAGGCCGACCCCGACGAGCTGTTCATGCTGATCTTCACCTCGGGCACCAGCGGTGACCCGAAGGCGGTGCGCTGCACCCAGTGGAAGGCGGCATTCCCCGGGGTGATGCTCTCGCAACGATTCGGCCTGGGGGCCGCCGATGTCTGCTATCTGTCGATGCCGCTGTTTCACTCCAACGCGGTGATGGCGGGCTGGTCGGTGGCGGTGGCCGCCGGTGCGTCAATCGCGTTGCGCCGCAAATTTTCCGCCTCTGGATTCATTCCCGATGTGCGCCGATTCGGGGCGACCTACGCCAACTACGTGGGCAAACCGCTGTCGTATGTGCTGGCCACGCCGGCGCAGCCCGACGATGCCGACAACCCGTTACGGCTGCTCTACGGCAACGAGGGCGCGCCACGAGACCTGGAGCGCTTCGCGACCCGTTTCGGGTGCACCGTGATCGACGCCTTCGGCTCGACCGAGGGCGGGGTCGCGATCGGGCGCACCCCGGACACTCCGCCCGGGGCGCTGGGGCCGCTGACCGACGGCAACACCATCATCGATGTCGAGACGGGTGAAGAGTGCCCGCCGGGCGTGGTCGGCGAGCTGGTGAACGCCAGTGGCCGCGGCCAGTTTCGGGGTTACTACCGCGATCCCGAGGCCGAGGCGCAGCGGATGGCCGGGGGGATGTATCACTCCGGCGACCTGGCCTACCGCGACGAGGCCGGCTACGCCTACTTCGCCGGCCGGCTCGGCGACTGGATGCGGGTGGACGGGGAGAACCTCGGTACCGCACCGATCGAGCGGATCCTGCTGCGCCACAACGCCGTCGCTCAGGCCGCGGTCTACCCCGTCCCGGACCCCGCGGTGGGGGATCAGGTGATGGCCGCACTAGTGCTGGCCCGGGGAACGTCGTTCGACGCCGACGACTTCCGCGCGTTCCTGGCTGAGCAGCCCGATCTGGGACCCAAGCAGTGGCCGTCTTATGTGCGGGTGGCCGAGGAGTTGCCGCGCACCGAGACGTTCAAAGTGCTCAAGCGGGTGCTGTCCGCCGAGGGCACCGAGTGCACCGATCCGGTGTATCGGATCTCCCGATAGCCGCTCGTCCTAGGCTCCTGCCGGCCCAATCAGGAGATGACGTCCCAGCCTTGGCTCGGGTCGTCGCCGCAGTAGCGGGTGGAGACCCACGTCCCCGGCCCCGGTCCGCCGAGGACAGTGAGGCAGTACCAGCCCGGGTCATTTTTGACGTGGCCATTGGGATCGAAATTCCAGTTCTGGTTCCACAGTCCGACACAGGGTCCGAGGTGCGCGAAGACACCGTCACCCGCCGGATTGATCAGGCATCCCCCGGGGAAGGCCACGTTCTGCAGCTGCCTGCCATTGAGAAACCAGCGCTGGGTGTCCGAACCATCGCAGGGGTTGACCACCACCGCGGCGAAATAGTTCGCGCTGGGGGCATCCAGACAGAAATCGCCCAGCCGACTGGCCAACCCGACCGGCCCGTCGGCGGCTGCCACGCCGGCGGTTGGCACCGTGGCGGCCAGCACCGTCCCAGCAACCACAAGGGCCCGGCCGGCAGCGCCCATCGACCTCATCGGATGCATGGTTCGCTCCCTCTTCGCAGCGTCGTCGGCCCCGTCGGCCGCGGCGGCACCAAGTGATGCAGCCACTCCTATCACCATGACCGCAGTTCATGGGCCGCAAGCGGCAGATTCCCCTTCCGGTGCCGTCGCGTCGAGGTGTTGCTCGCCACGTGGCGAAGTCGCGCCCGCTCGGCCGATCAGCGTCAAGACGCCGCCGACAACGCCGTACTCCCGAGATCTGGATTCGGCATTCCCCCACCTTTTCGGAAATTTGGGCGTACAAATACACCATTGAGCGGCTACCGCCGCCTCTTTGGCCCATCATCCGACAGTCGCCCAACACAGTGCCGAATCCTGGACCCTCCGCACCGCCACAACTGGCCCCCGCGCCGACCCTGCGGTGCGCGCAGGTAGCCGACCGATTGGTATTGCTGGACCTCTCCACCGGTGTCTACGACGTGGTGGATGAGATCGGCACCGCCATGTGGGCCCAACTCACCCGGCCACCGAAACAGCGCGACTTCGCCGCCCTCGCCGACAACTATGGAGTGCCTGCGGCCACCGTGGCGGCCGACACCGCCGACTTCGCCGCATCACAGTTGGCCGCCGGCCGACTGGTCCGCGCGCCGCAGCCCGCCACGCCGCATGCCGGCGTCCGGGCACGGCGACGCAGGCCAACGATCATGCGCGCCTTGACCGAACGAGCCGCCGCGGACCGCGACCTGCGAAAGGGTTTCGCTTCCGCCTACCACAAGCGCACCCAACCCGTCGCCGACCCCACCGAGCCGCGGACTGACGTGCAGCTGGCAACAGCGCGCTTTTTCACCGCCGAGGGCCTCTATCCCGCCCGCCAGGCGCCGCTGGACTGTCTACCGCGCTCGCTCGCCCTGACCAGCTTTCTTCGCGCAGCCGGCTGGCCGGCCCAGCATGTGATCGGCGTGGCGCTGTACCCCTTCGAAGCCCATGCCTGGGTGGAGTTGGACGGCGTAGCGCTCAAGGAGAGTGCCTCCGTCCTGCACCGCTTCACCGTTATCCAGCGGGCATGACGCAACCAGCCCTGCAGGGATTCCTGGTGTCGCTGCCCACCACGGTGGGGGCACCGATACAGGGCTGGCCGCAGCACGAGCCGGTCGGCGAAACCGCGGTCTGGTTTCACGGCTACCTGGCGAACCCGGCGCGGTTGCGCGCCGAGTTGAATCTTGCCCCCTCGGCGTCCTTCGGCCGGATCGTGGAAGCCGGACTCCGGCGCTGGCAGGCCAACACCGCCGAGCGCATCATCGGCGAATACGCGGTTGTCATCGTGAACGGCCCCGATGCCGTGCTGGTTGGCGATCGCATGGGCCTGCGGCCCCTCTACTACGCCGTTAGGCCGAACGCAACCGTGGTGTCCACCGACTTGGCAGCACTGGTCCGCGAAACCGGGGCCTGGCGAGAGTTGGACGAAGAGTATCTGGCCGACATGTTCAGCACCGGAATGCATCTGGGCCCGCGCACCCCGTACCGCGGCATTCGACGGCTGCAGGTGGGCCAGTTCGCTACCTGTCACACCGGCCGCCCCCGGCTGCGCGGCGGATGGCGACCGTCGACCGATCCTGTCCACGAGACATTCGACGGCCATCAGGAACTGTTGCGCGACAACGTTAAACGTGCCGTCGCAGGAGCATTGTCGCCCGACGGCACCCAAGCGGTCGAGTTGTCGGGCGGCCTTGACACCTCGACGGTCTTAGCCGCGGCCACCGGTCTGGCGCCGGTGGCCGCGCTCAGCTTCACTCATCCCGGATTCCCCGGCAGCGACGAGTCGTCGTGGATGAGGGCGGCGCTGGAAACGAGTCCGGCACCGTGGCATCCCATCGACGCCACCGAACACGGCACCTTCACCGCCGGGCCGGAATTGGGCATCTTCCTACCTGCACCCACGCGCCGGATCATCAACTGGGCCCCGAGCGCGGCCGAGGAGGCCGTCGCGCGGGAGTTGGGCGTGTCGACTCTGCTCACCGGCGAGGGCGGCGACGCGGTGTTCTTCGCGGGCCTGCTGCCCTGGTACCTGGCCGACTTACTGCGTAACGGACAGCCGGTACACCTGTGGCGCGAGGCGCTGCGGTGGAGTGCCGAGTCCGGGCTGGGCCGACCCGCCACGTTCTGGCTGCGTCGCGCGGCCCTCGAAGGACGGCGCCGGTGGCGACGCGGTCGGACCCTGACGCTGCAACCGTCTGCGCGCATTACCGAAGCGGCACCGTGGCTGCGCCGAGAGTACGTCGAGGGTCACGGGCTGCAACGCCGCGCCGAGTTCACCACGCCGATCCGAGCGCAGACGGTCCACGGTCAGGCCGTCGTGGAGAACGTGCTACGCGGCCTGGAGTTCGCCCGAAGCCGCCACCAGTTCCCTTCGGCCACATTCGAATTGCGGCATCCGCTGCTGGCGCCACCCTTGGTCGACTTGGCACTGGCCACCCCGTGGAACATCGCGGTGGATCCCCGTATCGATCGAGCGGTGCAGCGGTACGCCTTCGCGGGGCTGGTCAGCGAACAGGTACTTCGGCGGCGGTCGAAACCGATCGCGGACGAGGCGATGCTGCACGGCT
Source organism: Mycobacterium sp. UM_Kg27 (assembly GCF_000972905.1). NCBI lineage: Bacteria > Bacillati > Actinomycetota > Actinomycetes > Mycobacteriales > Mycobacteriaceae > Mycobacterium > Mycobacterium sp. UM_Kg27. Next base: position 30,871 of record NZ_JRMM01000002.1, on the reverse strand, counting down.
TCGAACGCCATCCCCAATGGCGGGAATTCCTGGCCGAACGGCCCCAGATCGTGGAGCGCGGCTATGCCGATGCCGACGCCTGGACCGCGGCGCTGCCCGCACCCGGGCGTGTGGGCGCCGTCACGCAGTTCTACACGGCAATCCAGATCGAGGTCTGGCTGCGCCACCTACACCACGTGGGCGCTCCTGCCCTGCTGACCGGCGCTGCGCCCTGATTCGCCGAAACGCCATGTCTCGCTCGCTGGCATCAAGTACACTTTCGGAGGCCAGCTGGCGTGTGACGACTCTTTGGAGGTTCCCGGATGCGCAACTACTCACCCCCGCAGGTCGTGCACGTAGGGGATGTCCGCGCCACCACTCAGGGCAGCGGGAATTACCTGTCGGACAGCAGCACGGGCTACGGCTACATGGGCTGGTACCAGCGGCATGTCGACACCCCCGACACCGCGGCACCGCTGCCACCGCGCGGCTGAGCGGTCGCTCCGGAAGCCTCGTCGCACCGATCAATCGGGCAGGGCTCCTCGCGAGCGGGTCGTCTTCTCAGCCCGGAGCGCTGCGATCGAGTAGTGCCGAGTCCGCGTTGTCGGCAGCGCAGAGCCGCGTGTACAGGCCGCCACGATTCATCAACTCCGCGTGAGTGCCCTGTTCGGCGGCTCTGCCGTGGTTCAACACGATGATCCGGTCGGCCACGGCCGCGATGAAGTCCATGTCGTGGCTGATCACCAGACAGGTGCGGGTATCCGCGTATTCCCGGATCACGGCGGTTACGCGGGATCGCTGATCGGCATCCAGGTTCTCCGTCGGCTCGTCGAGGAGCAGGACCTGCGGCCGGCGAAGCAGACACCGCGCGAAGGCGATCAGCCGCTTCTGCCCTCCCGACGGCACCTCGAGGTCCATGACGGTGTCATAGCCGTCCCGAACCTTGGCCGGATCGACGATCACCGCATGGATATGGGCCGATCGACAGGCATCTTCGACCTCACTGTCGCTGGCATCGCGCCTGCCCAACCGCACGTTCTGTCGAATCGTGTCCTTTAGATAGAACGGGAACTGCGCGAGTTTGGACACCTGTTCTCGCAGCGAGTGCAATGTCACCTGACGGATATCGTTGCCGTCCAGCAGAATCCGGCCGCTCTGCGGTTCAAGGAAACGCAGCAGTAGATTGAAGACGGTCGATTTTCCTGATCCGATCGGTCCGACCAGCGCCACCGTCTCTCCTGCCGCGATCGAGAAGGACAACCCATTCAGAACCTTCTGTTGCGGCGAGTAGCTGAAGGAAACATCTTCGAATACGACGTCGCCCCTGATGCTGGGCAACGCGGCAGCATTAGGGAGTTCCCGCACCGTGGGCTCGGTGTCGAGCAGTTCGTAGGTCGATGCGACGTGGGGCAGGATCGACTGATAGGTCGTATACGCCAATACCATTCGCTGCACAGCTGCAAACATCGTCGGCACATACGCGATGAACACCACCAGGCCCGCGAAGCTCAGACCGAACCGGTCGCCCCACGCGATCCCGCTCACCAGCACCAGCACCGTGCTCAGCGCGATGAAGACCTGGACACCGTTGGTCGATGCCTGCATCCAGACCCGCATCGCGGCCATGTTCTTCGTCGCGGCCATCGCCGATTCGCCGAACGTCTCACTGCGGCGACGCTGGGCGTTGAACACCTGAATCTCCGAGATACCACTGGCCGTCTCGGCGAGTTCGCCACTCATCTCGCGATTTGCCATCATCGCTCGTTGCGTCACCACCTGGAGCCTGCTGCCCGCGTAACGAAGGGCCATGAGCGCGAGCGGGGCCAGAACCAGCGACACCACCGTCATCGGCCAGGACAACGCGAGAAGGTATCCGAGCGCGACCACCAAGACCACTGCGTCGACAAGCGGTGGGACAACGCAATCGGTCAACAGCCGCTGGACGCACGGCGCCTCCAGTTGCACACGCTGAATCAGGACACCGCTGCGCGCACCGACGAAGAAGTCCAGGGACAGCGATTGAACGTGGTCGTGAACACGCTGCAGGATCGCAGCCAGCAGCTTGCGCTCGACATGCGCACCGATCCACGCGTTGACGAAGCCCAGCGCTTGCGCCAGCACCAATGCGCCCGACCAAATGCTCAGCAGCACCATGAAATTCAGCGGCTTCGTCAGCCATCCGACAAGACCGGAGGCCAAACCGCCGTCACGGCTGAGCAACGAACCCTGTTGCCCCCATACATCGGAGAGGTCCCCATTCATCCCGGCGGCGGCGACGGCTTGCATCAGCGGCCCCAAGGCCGCACTGGACACAAAAGGCAGCGCCGTGACGAACAACCCCAGCAGGACGCAAATCAACACCGCCCCGCGGACCGCGCGCAGCATGGTCAAACTGCGACGTATGTACATGGCCCGCTCCTCGATCACGGTTTGGCGTCCACGATGACAGAACCACACCCGGCGACGTGGAGATTCTGCGCGATATCCGTTCGCGCCCGCATGCAGCCGCGATCAGCAAAAACCGCGTACCACCTTCCGGCGCCGGTGCGATGATCTACGGGTGCCCCTTCACCAGCTCACCGGACACCGCATACCTCAGACCCGCAGGACACTCTTGGCCGCGACTTTCGTGGCCGCACTGTCGATGCCGACGGCTTCCTGCGGGAACACCGAGTCGTCTGTCTCCATGGGACATCAGCTCGTTGTCACATCGACAACCCTGACTTCCGCAAGCCCATCGCCGGTGACCCACACGGATTCGCAGATCTCCAACGGGAAGAGTTACACCGTCACGGTCGCCCCAATCGAGGGAGCGACCGCCGACGGCCGGGGCCACTGGCGCGCGGAAGTCGGCCGGATATCGGGCGGCGATCCCCGGGTGGCCGAGTCGTTCAACAAAGCCGGCAACGCATCGGCGCGCTATCAGATCGATCAAGTGCGTGCGGACGCGGACACCAGTTCGCCTTGGCGGCTTGAGATTCAGTCGGCATTGACCTTTCGCCCCATCGCGATCGCCCAGGTTCTCACCGGCGTCTACTACGCCAAAGACGCGGCCCATCCGACCAACTATGTGAGCACTGTCGTCATCGACAGTCGGAATGCCAAACCGATCACTTTGAGCGACCTGTTCATCACCGAACAAGACGGCCTCAATCGACTCTCCGAGCAGACCAAACGGATCTGGCCGACCACCTACGGCGGCGGCGAGCCGATGTCCGACGAACCGGGCAACCGCCCGATCGCGGAAAACTTCGCGAACTGGATTCCTACCGCCGAGGGCATCCAGATCCACTTTGCCGACTATCAGTTCGGACACGGCTCGCCGGTCATCACCGTGCCATGGTCATCGCTGACCGACGTGCTGGCACCCGACATGAAGGCACTGGCGCAGCGCTGAAAATGCCTGTCAGAACAGTTCGTAAGACTCGCGGGAAATCACGAACCCGTGGTCGTCCCGGTTCTCGCACCTGATCCCGGACTTCTCACTGGTGCACAGATGTGTCGTTGAACTGTCACGTTCGCCGTAGTTGAGGGTTCGCGCGTCCCCGCCGAACGTGGTGTCTCCGGCACAGACGAACTCGGCCTTACCGTGAGCCTCGATTTGGATGCCCTGCCCGTACCCGGTCTGACTGTAACAATCCGACGGCCGCGGCGGCGGCGACCAATCACGTTCTTGGATGTCGCACCGGACCCAGTCGGGGCCTACCAGGCACGCGATGTTTCCGCTCGGGGATACGAAGAAGTGCAGATCCGGCTGCGCCAGGACGGTCGGCGCCATGCCGATAGCCGAGAAGATCAGGGCCGCTGCTGCACCGAGCGCTGCTTTCATGATGAAAAGATAGCCGAAAACAGACGATTGTACGGTTTAACGAGAATTGTTACACCTCCGGTGCCCCACTCGCCCGTGCTGAGCCCGGCATTCAGCGGCTGCCACGGACCGCTCTGGTCGAACAATCCCGGGGATTGGCCGGTTCGACACGGCCAATGGTCATCCCCTTTCGTCGCCCACCGCGGGCAATATGAGTCAATGCCTGCCGCCCGCCGCATGCTCGTCGCAATCCTGGCCGCCGCCCTGGCCTTACCCCTGGCCCTGGCCTCGCCCGCCTCCGCGGAACCGCTCCAGGCCAGCTTCGCGCAGCTGGCCAACACCATCGGAGCCAACGTCGGCATCGCCTATGCCCCGGTCGGCCAGAACCAGGTGGCCACCCTCGGATCGCTGCAGAACGGCGTGGCCTGGTCGACCATCAAGGTCCCGCTGGCGATCGCGGCGCTGCACGCCAACCGCCCGAACGCCCAAGACCTGGCGGCCAGGGCTGTCACGGCCTCCGACAACGATGCCGCCGAGCAGTTGTGGTCCTCGCTGGGGCCGGCGCCCCAGGCCGCCCAACAGGTGCAGGCCGTCCTACGGGCCGGCGGCGACCTCGGAACCGCGGTGGAATCCCGACGACTGCGACCTGAGTTCAGCGCATTCGGTCAGACCCAGTGGCCGCTGGCCCGCCAGGCGGTGTTCGCCGCCCACCTGCCGTGCATGGCCGTCGCTGCGCCCGTCTACAGCTTGATGCGCAACACCGTGCCCGACCAGCGCTGGGGGCTGGCCAGCATCGGCGCCCCGACCAAAGGCGGCTGGGGCCCCGGCCAGGGCGGTGGCTACCTGGTGCGGCAGTTCGGCATCGTCGGCACCCCGAACGGATCGCTGGCGGTGGCCATGGCCGCCGAACCCAGGGACGGCAGCTTCAGCTCCGGGATTGCGGCACTCAACCAGATGACCCAGTGGCTCAGTGCCCACGCCGCCGAGCTACCGGGTGGCCGCTGCGCGGGGTAGTTTGGCGGCTAACCACGTGTTACCCGCGAGTAGGAGATCGCCCATGCCCGCCCCATCCGCCATAGACTTCGACCGACTGCGTCAACTGTCCGCGATCGACGACATCGAGGCGCGGCAGTCGAAGACCATCGACGAGGTCTTCACCGGTAAGCCGCTGACCACCATCCCGGTCGGCAACGCCGAGGACGTGACGGCGGCGTTCGCCAAGGCCCGCGAGGCGCAGCGAACCTGGGCGGCGCGCAGCGTCAAAGAGCGCAGCGCGATCATCGAGCGCTACCGCGATCTGGTGATCGCCAACCGGGACTTCCTGATGGACGTCTGCCAGTCCGAGACCGGCAAGGCGCGTTCGGCGGCCCAGGAGGAGATCCTCGACATCATGCTCAACGCGCGCTACTACGCGCGTCAGGCCACCAAGTTGCTGGCTCCCAAGCGGGTGCCGGGACTACTGCCCGGCATCGTCAAGACCGTGATCAACCACCACCCCAAGGGTGTCGTGGGTGTGATCGCGCCGTGGAACTACCCGATGACCCTGTCGATCTCCGACGCCATCCCGGCACTGCTGGCGGGCAACGCGGTGGTGGTCAAGCCGGACAGTCAGACCCCCTACTGCACGCTGGCCAACGCCGAACTGCTCTATCGGGCCGGCCTGCCGCGCGACTTGTTCGCGGTGGTGCCCGGTCCGGGGTCGGTGGTCGGCACCGCGATCGTGCAGCAGTGCGACTACCTGATGTTCACCGGCTCCAGCGCCACCGGCCGCACCCTGGCCGAGCAGTGCGGTTCCCGGCTGATCGGCTTCTCCGCCGAACTGGGCGGCAAGAACCCGATGATCGTCACCAAGGGCGCCAACCTGTCCGAAGTCGCCAAGGCCGCCACCCGGGCCTGCTTCTCCAATGCCGGGCAGCTGTGCATTTCGATCGAGCGCATCTACGTCGAACGCGACGTCGCCGAGGAGTTCGCGGCGAAGTTCGCCGAGCAGGTGCGCGCGATGAAGCTCTCGGCCGCATACGATTTCACCGCAGACATGGGCAGTTTGATCTCCGAAGACCAGGTCAAGACCATCTCCAATCACGTCGACGACGCCAAGGCCAAGGGCGCCAAGGTGATCGCCGGAGGCAAGGCCCGCCCCGATATCGGGCCGCTGTTCTACGAGCCGACGGTGCTGTCCGAGGTCACCGACGAGATGGAATGCGCACGCAACGAGACGTTCGGACCGGTGGTCTCCATCTATCCCGTCGACAGCGTCGACGAGGCGATCGCACGCGCCAACGACACCGAATACGGGCTGAACGCCAGCGTGTGGGCCGCCACCAAGTCGCAGGGTGAGGCGATCGCCGCGCGGATCAAGTCCGGCACGGTCAACGTCGACGAGGGCTACGCACTGGCCTTCGGCAGCACCGCGGCGCCGATGGGCGGCATGAAGGCGTCCGGGGTGGGCCGTCGGCATGGCGCGGACGGAATCCTGAAATACACCGAGTCGCAGACGGTCTCCACCGCCCGGGTCCTGAATCTGGATCCGCCGCTGGGGATCTCCGCTCCGGTGTGGCAGAAGCTGCTGACCCCGATGATCCGGGTGGTGCAGGCGCTACCGGGCCGGTAGCGCTCAGCGCCGGCCGGTTCGGTTCTTGCCCCGGTCGATGTCGCGCTCCAATTCGGCCAGTGCCGGTTCGATCGCGTCGGCCATCTTATGGATGTCCTCGGCGATCTCCGGCGTGGTCACGAACCCGAAGTCGAGGTGGTCGCGGTAGGAGAAGCAGGTGATGTTCAGCGCCACGTCCATGACCGGCGGGCCGAGCGGCACCAGTGATTCCAATTCCGCACCAGCCATATAGATCGGGATCGGCGGCCCCGGAACATTGGAGACGACGAGGTTGATCGGCGCCAGACGGTGCGAGAGGCCGGTCGCGGTGTAGGCACGGGCGGCCAGTTGCAGCAGGCCGGGCGGGGTGGTGTCGGTGAGTCCCATGATCTGGTGGGCCGAGAGCGCTTTGGCCATCTGCTTGGCACTCTGGGTGCTGGCGTGAATCGTCTTGAGCCGCTGGGCTGCTCCCTCGATGTCGGTCGCCATCGACACGGTCATCGAGCTGACCTGGTTGCCCACCTCACCCTGCGTCTCCTCGGTGCGGGTCGACACCGGGATCTGTGCCACCAGCGGCTTGTCCGGCAGCTCGCCGCGCTCGCGCAGGTAGTCGCGGACCGCACCGGCGACCATGGCCAGCACGACGTCGTTGAGCTTGACCCCATAGGCATCCTTGACGGCCTTGATCCGGGCAAGCTCGACGCGCGCGGCGCTGATCCGCCGGTGCGGCGAAACGCTGTCGTTGAAGCGGGTCACCGGGGCGTCGAAGTAGCGCGGAGGTTTGCGGGGCAGTCCCAGTCCGACCGTGGCGATCTGCTGGCGCACCGTCTGCTGCAACAGGCGCCCGATCCGGTAGGGCGTCTTGACCGCGACGTTGACCAGCTCGTCTAGGACCCGGCGCTCGTAGCTGGGCATGCTGACCCCGTTCGACGACTCCATCGCCGCAGGCTCTGGCGGTCGCGGCTCAGGCGTCACGTCCAGCATGATCTCGAACAGCCCGGCGCCAGAGACACCGTCGACGATCGCATGATGCATCTTGGTCAGGGTCGCCACCCGGCCGCCGCTGACACCTTCGATCACCCACATCTCCCACAGCGGGCGTGACCGATCCAGCTTGTAGGACATCAGCCGGCCCACGAGCTCTTCCACCTCGCGCCGCCCGCCGGGGGCTGGAACGCCGATGCGCCGCAGGTGGAAGTCGATGTCGAGATGCTCGTCTTCGACGAACCACGGGCGGTCCAGCCCCAACGGCGACGGGCTGACCCGCCAGCGCAACTGCGGAAGTTGCGGCAGCCGCTCGATCAGCAGCTGGCGAACCCGCTCGAAGCTGTAGTTCGGCGCATTGGTGGTGTCACAGATCGCCAGCCCACCGATGTGCATGTGCCAACCCGCCGTTTCCGCGGACCAGAACGCGGCGTCGACGCCCGAAAGTCGCTGCATCGACAGAGACTAGCCCGGACACCGGTTCGCTGTGAGCGGCTCACCGCCAAAAAATCCGGCCAATCTAGCTCTCAGCCGCCACATGCTTGGCGTGCACCTCATCGGCGGGGCGGGCTTCGGTCTGCTCCTTGGCCCAGCGGTAGTCGGGTTTGCCGGCAGGCGAACGCTTCACCTCGTCGACGAACCACAGGCTGCGGGGCACCTTGTATCCGGCGATCTCGGTACGCGCGCAGGCGTTGATCTCGTCCAGCGAGGGCCGGGCATCCCCGCGCGGCTGCACCACCGCGGCCACATGCTGGCCGTACCGGGCGTCGGGCACCCCGACCACCAGTGCGTCGAAGACGTCGGGGTGGGTCTTGAGGGCGGCCTCAACCTCTTCGGGGTAGATCTTCTCGCCTCCGGAGTTGATCGACACCGAGCCGCGCCCCAGCATGGTCACCGAACCGTCGGCCTCGACCTGAGCGAAGTCGCCGGGGATCGCGTACCGCACGCCGTTGATGGTGCGGAAGGTCTCGGCGGTCTTCTTCTCGTCCTTGTAGTAGCCGACCGGGATGTGACCGCGCTTGGCGATGATGCCGCGCACACCCGAGCCCGGCTTGACCTCGTTGCCGTCCTCGTCGAGCACCACGGTGTTCTTGTCGATGGTGACCCGCGGCCCGCCGGTGTGCGCCTCACCCTTGGCGACGATGCTGGTGCCGCCAAAACCGGTCTCCGAGGAACCGATGGAGTCGGTGATGATCCGGTTGGGCAGCAGCTCCAGCAGCCGTTCTTTGATGCTGGGGCTGAACAGTGCCGCGGTGGACGCCAGCAGGAACAGCGACGTCAAGTCGTACTCGTTGCCGGCGTCCTGATGGGCCAATAGCGCGTCCAGCAGCGGGCGCGCCATCGCGTCACCGGTGAAGAACAGCAGGTTGACCTTGTGGTCGTGGATGGTGCGCCACACCGCGTCGGCATCGAATTCCGGTGCCAGCACCACGGTTTGGCCGCTGAACAACGACATCCAGGTCGCCGACTGAGTGGCCCCGTGGATCATCGGCGGGATCGGGTGGCGGACCATCGGCGGGTTGGCCACTGCCTGCTTGGCCAGTCCGTACTCGTCGGCGATCGGCTCGCCGGTGGCGAAGTCGGTGCCGCCGAACAGCACCCGGTAGATGTCCTCGTGGCGCCACATCACGCCCTTGGGGAACCCGGTGGTGCCACCGGTGTAGAGCAGGTAGATGTCGTCTTCGCTGCGCGGTCCGAAGTCACGCTCGGGCGAGCCCTGCTGTAGGGCCGCCTCGAACTCCACTCCGCCGTAGCGCTGGTAGTCCAGGTCGCTGCCGTCCTCGACCACCAGAATGGTCTTGATATTCGGGGTGTCGGGCAGCACGTTGGCCACCCGGTCGGCGTACTGGCGCTCGTGCACCAGGGCCACCATGTCGGAGTTGTCGAACAAGTAGCGCAGTTCGCCCTCGACGTAACGGAAGTTGACGTTGACCAGGATGGCGCCGGCCTTGACGATGCCGAGCATCGCGACGACGATCTCGTTGCGATTGCGGCAGTACAGGCCGACCTTGTCGTCCTTCTTGACGCCTTGGTCGATCAGGTAATGGGCCAGCCGGTTGGCCTTCTCCTCCAGCTGCCCGTAGGTCAGCTGATCAGGCCCACAGATCAGGGCAACCCGATCCGGTACGGCGTCGATGGCGTGTTCGGCTAAGTCGGCGATGTTGAGAGCCACAACACACAAACTAGAACGTGTTACATTTCGATTTCAAGTCGAGGTTCCAACCCGGAAAGGCGGACGCCGGTGAGCGAGTCGTCAGAACAGCCCCACGCCCTCGTTGAGCAGCGCGGACACACCCTGATCGTCACCCTGAACCGGCCAGAGTCCCGCAACGCTCTTTCCGGCGAAATGCTGGCGATCATGGTCGAGGCCTGGGACCGCGTCGACAACGACGACGACATCCGCTCGTGCATCCTGACCGGCGCCGGTGGTTATTTCTGCGCGGGCATGGACCTCAAAGCGGCCAACAAGAAGGCACCCGGCGACTCCTTCAAAGACGGCAGCTACGACCCGTCGCGTATCGACGGCCTGCTCAAGGGGCGCCGGCTGACCAAGCCGCTGATCGCCGCGGTGGAAGGCCCGGCCATCGCCGGGGGCACCGAGATCCTGCAGGGCACCGATATCCGCATCGCCGGTGAAAGCGCCAAGTTCGGCATCTCCGAAGCCAAGTGGAGCCTGTACCCGATGGGCGGCTCCGCGGTGCGACTGGTGCGCCAGATTCCCTACACCATGGCCTGTGACCTGCTGTTCACCGGTCGACACATCACCGCCGCCGAGGCGCTGGAGATGGGCCTGATCGGCCATGTGGTGGCCGACGGCCAGGCTCTGACCAAGGCGCTGGAGATCGCCGAGCAGATCAACAACAACGGACCACTGGCGGTGCAGGCGATGCTGCGCACCATCCACGAGACCGAGGGCCTGCACGAGAACGATGCCTTCAAGATCGACACCAAAATCGGCATCAAGGTCTTCTTGAGCGAGGACGCCAAGGAAGGCCCGCGGGCGTTCGCCGAGAAGCGCAAGCCGGAATTCAAGAACCGCTGATGCGGGTCGCAGTCACCGGCGGCACCGGTTACCTCGGCGCCCACACGGTCAAGGCCCTGCTCGAAGCCGGGCATTCGGTTCGGCTCATGGTCGCCCCGGGCTGCGGTGCTGAGCCCGTCATTCCGCGACTGCGTGAACTGGGCGCATTGGAGGTCCTCGACGGCGACATCCGCGACACCGCGGTGGTGGCTGCGCTGTTGGACGGCTGCGACTCGGTGTTGCATGCCGCGGGGGTGGTCGGCACCAACGACCGCCAGGAAAAGTTGATGTGGGACATCAACGCCTACGCCACCGAAGCGATCTTGACCCGCGCCGTGGCCGCCGGTCTGGACCCGGTGGTGTCGGTCAGTTCCTACAGCGCGCTCTTTCCGCCGCCGAACGGGATCATCGGGCCGGACTCGCCCACCGTGCCCGGGCGCAGCGCGTACGCGCGCACCAAGGCCTACGGCGAGCGGGTGGCCCGCCGGCTGCAGGACGAAGGCGCCCCGGTCGTGGTCACCTATCCCTCCAGCGTGGTCGGCCCGGCGTTTCATACCGCGCCCGGTGTCACCGAGCGGGGCTGGACGCCGATCGTGAAGTACCGGGTGGCGCCGGTGGTGCGCGGCGGCATGGCGATGGTCGACGTCCGCGACATCGGCCGGGTGCACGAGGCGCTGATGCGGCCCGGCCGCGGCCCGCACCGCTACCTGTGCGGCGGGATCATGGTCAGCTTCGCCGAGATGATCGCCGCGGTGGAGCAGGGCCTGAGCAAGCCGGTGCGGCGAATCCCTATTTCGCCCAGCGTTTTCAAGGGAATCGGCCGAGTCAGCGACCTTGCCAGCAAGCTGCTGCCGCTGCCAGAGTCGCTGAGCTACGAAGCGGCCTGGCTGCTGACCTCGGCCACCCCCACCGACGACTCGGCCACCTTGGCCGATCTGGGTCTGGAGTGGCGGTCGCCGACGGAGGCGATCATCGAGTCGCTGCGGGCGCCCCTCCCTTCCCCGCCGAGCGGGTAACCAGCACGCTTTTTTGCCGAACGGCGCGGGCGACGCGGCTAAGCCAGCACCGGCTTAGTCGGGGTGAACACCACCGGCATCGACTCCAGGCCACTGACGAAGTTCGCCGGCCGCAGTGGCAGCGCGTCATCGGAGGCCAGCCGCAGATCCGGCAGGCGTTGCAAGATCTTCTGCGTCATCAGCCGTAACTCCAGCCGGGCCAGCTGGTTGCCCAGGCAGAAGTGCGTGCCGAAGCCGAATGCCACGTGACTGTTGGGGTCGCGGGTGACGTCGAAGCGTTCCGGCTCGTCGAATACCGACTCGTCGAAGTTGGCCGACTCGAACAGCAGCAGCATCTTCTCGCCCTCGCGCAGCTGCGTGCCGTGGAACTCGGTGTCGCGGGTCAGGGTGCGGCACATGTTCTTCACCGGCGAGGTCCACCGCAGCATCTCCTCGATCGCCACCGGCAACCGATCGGGTTCGCGCTGCAGCAACTCCCACTGATCGAGGTGGCGCAACAGCTGCGCCGTGCCACCGGACAGGGTGTGCCGAGTGGTCTCGTCACCGCCGATCAGGATCAGCAGCGTCTCGAAGATGATCTCGTCGTCGGTCATCTGCGCGCCGTCCACCTCGGCGTTGACCAGCACGGAGAACAGGTCGTCGGTGGGCTCGGCCCGACGTTTCGTGATGGTGTTCCTGGTGAATTCGGTCCAGCCGGCGAACGCCGCCATGACCGCCTGAGCCGTCGCCGATTCCGGATCCAGGTGTGAGCTCAGCCCAGCCACCAGGTCGTCTGACCACCGCAGCAGCATCGATCGTTCTTCAGGCAGTACCCCGAGCATGTCACCGATCACCGCCATCGGCAGCGGGGCGGCGATGTCGCGGACGAAGTCGCATTCGCCGCGCTCGCACACCGCGTCGATGAGCGTGTCGCACAACGTCTCGATGGACGGCAGCTGGGCGTGCACGCGTTTGCGGGTGAATCCGGCGTTGACCAGCTTGCGGCGCACCAGGTGCTCCGGGTCGTCCATGTCGATCATGTACGGGAAGCCCGGTTGGTCGGGACGGATGCCGCCGGCGTTGGAGAACACCTCGGGTGTGCGTTCGGCGTCGATCACCGCTTGGTAGGTCGACGCCGCGGCCAGCCCGTTGCGGTCCCGGAACACCGGCTCGTTGGCCCGCATCCAGCCGTAGGCGTCACGGGCACCTCCGTCGGCGTAGAACGTGCCGTCGGTCAGATCGACGTCCGGCTTGGTGGCCGGCTTCGCGTCGGCCATTACCTCGGTCATTGGCGTCCTCCGGATTACAGTGGGAGCCATGGCTCTTTCACAGCACACCATCGCTGGCACTGTGCTTACCATGCCGGTCCGTATCCGTCACGCGGATGTACATTCCGCGATGTTTTCAGTGCCCGCGGACGCCGCGCAGGCAATGATCGACTACAGCGGCCTGCAGGTCTTCCAGCAGCAGCCGGGACGTGCGGTGGTCAATCTGATGCTGGCTCGCTATATCGACGGCGACCTGGGTAAGTACCTGGAGTTCGGGACCGCGGTGATGGTCAACCCGCCGAGTTCATGCGGCGGTTCCAGCTTCGCCTCTCCTCCGTCGAGCCTCGCTAAACCGCCGGGCACCGAGGCCAGCGGCTGGCGCGCATTGGGCTCGGCCGGTGCGTTCATCCACCACCTGCCGGTCGACCAGGCGTTCACCCTGGAGGCCGGGCGCACCATCTGGGGATTCCCGAAGATCATGGCGGACTTCACCGTTCGCGACGGCCGGCAGTTGGGTTTCGATGTCGCCGCCGATGGCCAGCACATCGCCACCATGGAATTCGGGCGCGGCCTGCCGATTCCAGGACCGCTCACTTCGCGGCCCCGGGTGCTGCAGGCATTCAGCCACCTCGACGGCGTTACCCGCCAAGTGCCTTGGGAGATGCGAATTTCGAAAGTGCGTGGGTCGCTGGGCGGTACCACGCTGCGGCTGGGCACCCATCCGTACGCCCGCGAGCTGGCTGCGCTGGGCCTGCCCAAGCGGCCGATGATGTCGTCGACCGTGGGCCGCGTCGAGATGACCTTCGGCGACGCGCAGGTGGTGGGCGCCTAAATCTTGGCGTCCCGCCCCTCCCAGTACGGGTCGCGCAGCTTGCGCTTGTACAGCTTGCCGTTGGGGTCGCGCGGCATCTCGGCGATGTAGTCAATCGAGCGGGGCAGCTTGAACTTCGCCAGCCGCGCCGCCGCGTACTCCATAAGTTCGGCGGTCAGCGTGTCGTCTCCGGCCACGCCCTCGGCGGGCTGGACGACAGCCTTGATCGCCTCGCCCCATTCCTCGTCGGGCACCCCGAACACCGCGACGTCGAGCACCTTTGGGTGAATGATCAGCTCGTTCTCGATCTCGGCCGGGTAGACGTTGACTCCGCCGGAGATGATCATGTTGGTCTTGCGGTCCTGCAGATACAGGTAGCCGTCCTCATCCAGGTAGCCGACGTCGCCGACGGTGAACAGGTCACCAGCACGGCTCTCCTCGGTCTTCTTCTGGTCGTTGTGGTAGGCGAAGGTGGAGCCGCCCATCTGCATGTAGACGGTGCCGACCTCGCCGGCCGGCAGCTCGTTGCCTTCGTCGTCGAGCACCTTGACCACCGAATACGGCCAGGCCTTGCCCACCGAACCGGGGTGGGTCAGCCACTCGGCGCCGCTGATCTTGGTGCCGCCGCCCTCGGTGGCGGCGTAGTACTCGGTGATCACCGGACCCCACCAGTCCAACATCTGGCGCTTGACCTCGGGCGGGCACGGCGCCGCGCCGTGAATCATGTTGCGCAGCGAGGACATGTCGTAGCGCTCACGCACCTCGGCGGGCAGCGCCAACAGCCGACGGAACTGGGTGGGCACCATGTGGCTATGGGTGACCCTGTGCTCGGCGATCAGCGCCAGCATCTCTTCGGGATCCCACTTGTCCATCAGCACCACCTTGTGGCCCAGCTGGATGGAGATCGACGAGAAGTTCAGCACCGCAGTGTGATACAGCGGCGAGCCACAGATGTGTACGTGGTTGTCGAACGGCAACAGGTCATACAGCGCGAAGAAGCCGGCCGAGGCAACCGGAACCGCGTCGGGGTCGGCGCCGGTCAGCGGCCGCTTGACGCCCTTGGGCTTGCCGGTGGTACCGGAGGTGTAGAGCATCGCGGCGCCCATGGTGCGCACGTCGGGCCGGTCCGCCGGCTCGTCGGCGCCCAACGTGGACAGCGGGGCGAACCCGGCCATTTCAGTCAAGTCGCCCACTCCAAAGCGCCCCTGGGCGGGCAAGCCGGCCTGGTCCGCGGCGATCTTCGACGCATCAGCGAACCGCTCATGGGCGACAACGACTTTCGCGCCGCTGTCGGAGAGGATGTAGCCGATCTCCGGACCGGTGAGGTGCCAGTTGACGGCCACGATGTAGAGCCCGGTCTGCATGGCGGCGAAGTACACCGCGAGCGTATCGACGATATTCGGCAGCACCATCACCAGCACGTCGCCGGGCGCCAGGCCCATCGCCTGCAGCCCGCGGCCGTAGCGATCGGCGCGCGCGGCCAGCTCCCCGTAGGTCAGCTGGCCACCGTGGACGTCGACGACAGCGACGGCGTCGGGGGTGTCACGGGCGATGTTCCACAGGCCGGCTTCGCTCATTCGGCCAATCTAGAACGCGTTCTAGTCTGCTCGCAAGGCAGGAACGGCGCCGGGCGTCCAAGCGAACTAAACCAGCGAGGCCAGCTGCTGAATCTGCTCCGGGCTGCGTCCGGTGACCACCATCATGGTGACGCCGGCGGCCTCCCACACCGTGATCTGCTTACGGACGTAGTCGATGTCTCCCACGATCGCGGCGTCGTCAACCAGCTCGTCGGGGATGATCTCGCCGGCTTTGTCCTTTTGTCCGGAGCGGAACAGCTTGGTCACGTCGTCAACGACCTCGCTGTAGCCCATCCGGCGGTAGACCTCGGCGTGGAAGTTGGTGTCCTCCGAACCCATGCCGCCCATGTAGAGCGCCAGGTAGGGCTTCATCGCCGCGAACGCGGCGGCGCGGTCCTCGGTGATGACGATGTTGGCCGTCGCGCAGATCTCGAAGGTCTCCCGGGTACGGCGAGCGCCCGGACGGGCGAAGCCTTCGTCGAGCCATTCGTTGTACATGTCGGCCAGCCGCGGGGAGTAGAAGATCGGCAGCCAACCGTCGGCGATCTCAGCCGAAAGCGCAACGTTCTTCGGGCCTTCGGCGCCGAGCATCACCGGGATGTCGGCCCGGCGTGGGTGGGTGATCGGCTTGAGTGTCTTGCCCAGCCCGGTGCTGCCCTCGCCGCTGATCGGCAGCGGGTAGTGCGGGCCGGCGCTTGTCACTGGGGCCTCGCGGGCCCACACCTGGCGCAGGATGTCGATGTACTCGCGGGTGCGAGCCAGCGGCTTGCCGAAGCGCTGGCCGTACCAGCCCTCCACCACCTGCGGACCGGACACGCCCAAGCCCAGGATGTGACGGCCACCGGAGAGGTGGTCCAACGTCAAAGCGGCCATCGCGCAGGCGGTCGGGGTACGTGCCGACAGCTGAACCACCGAGGTGCCCAACCGAACCCGTGACGTCGACGAGCCCCACCAGGCCAACGGCGTGTAGGCATCGGAGCCCCAGGCCTCGGCGGTGAAGACCGCGTCGAAGCCGGCATCCTCGGCCGCGGTCACCAGTTCGGCGTGGTTGGTCGGCGGCTGCGCGCCCCAATATCCGAGTTGCAGTCCCAGCTTCATCCTTGGCTCCTCGCTCGCCTGCTTGCCACCATTGTTAGAACCTGTTCTACTCGATGCCGTGACTGCCAGCCAAAGCACCCGCGCGCAGATCGATGAGCATGAGCCACCGCTGTCTGCGCCGCTGAAGTTGTCCTTCGACTACACACGTTCAGTCGGCCCTGTTCTGGGCGCGTTCTTCACCGCTCTGCGTGAGCGCCGCATCGTCGGCGTACGTGGCTCCGACGGTCGGGTGTACGTGCCACCGGCCGAGTATGACCCGGTCAGCTACGAACCGCTCACCGAGATCGTACCGGTGAGCAGTGTGGGCACCGTGGTGTCGTGGTCCTGGCAGCCGGAGCCGCTGGAGGGCCAGCCGCTGGACACCCCGTTCGCCTGGGCGCTGATCAAGCTCGACGGCGCCGACGTGGCGTTGCTGCACGCGGTGGCGGCCGAAAGCCCCAAAGACATCAGCGTCGGTACCCGGGTGCACGCGCACTGGGCCGAGGAGACCGTCGGCGCGATCACCGACATCGCCTACTTCGCGATCGGCGAAGAGGCAGAACCGGTAGCCGATGTCCCCGATGAGCGTGATCCGGTGACCATGGTGGTCGTCCCGTCCAGCCTGGAGATCCAGCACACCGCATCGCTACCCGAAAGCGCGTATCTGCGCGCCTTGCAGGAGGGCAAACTGCTGGGGGCCCGCACCGGCACCGAGGGCAAGCTGTACTTCCCGCCCAAGGAAGCCGACCCGGCCACCGGCCTGCCGCTGGACAACTTCGTCGAGTTGCCCGACACCGGAACGGTGACGACGTTCGCCATCATCAACATCCCGTTCGCCGGGCAGCGCATCAAGCCGCCGTACGTGGCCGCCTACGTGCTGCTCGATGGTGCCGATATTCCGTTCCTGCACTTGGTGTCCGACATCGACGCACACGAGGTGCGCATGGGCATGCGTGTCGCGGCGGTGTGGAAGCCCCGCGAGGAGTGGGGCCTGGGCATCGACAACATCGAATACTTCCGGCCCACCGGCGAACCGGACGCCGACTACGACACCTACAAGCACCACCTGTGAGGGGCAGCATGACGCAACGCGATGTCGCGGTGGTGGGTTTCGCCCACGCCCCGCACGTTCGCCGCACCGACGGCACCACCAACGGCGTCGAGATGTTGATGCCGTGTTTCGCTCAGTTGTACTCCGAGCTGGGGATCGCCCAGACCGACATCGGTTTCTGGTGCTCGGGTTCCTCGGATTACCTTGCCGGACGCGCATTCTCCTTCATCTCAGCGATCGACTCGATCGGCGCGGTTCCGCCCATCAACGAGTCGCACGTGGAGATGGACGGCGCGTGGGCGCTCTATGAGGCCTACATCAAGGTGCTGACCGGTGAGGTCGACACCGCGCTGGCCTACGGTTTCGGCAAGTCCTCGGCCGGCCAACTGCGCCGGATCCTGGCGCTGCAGACCGACCCCTACACCGTTGCGCCGCTGTGGCCCGACGCGGTCTCGATCGCAGCGTTGCAGGCCCGGCTCGGGCTGGACAGTGGTCAGTGGACCCGCGAGCAGATGGCCCGGGTGGCAATGGATTCGTTCGCCGCGTCAGACCGGGTGGACTCGGTGGAGTCGTCGACCGACCTCGACGAGCTGCTGGCACGCCCGTTCTTCGCCGACCCGCTACGCCGGCACGACATCGCACCCATCACCGACGGCGCGGCCGCGATCGTTCTGGCCGCCGGCGACCGGGCTCGCGAACTGTGCGAAAACCCGGCCTGGATCACCGGATTCGAGCACCGCATCGAGTCTCCGGTGCTGGGCAGCCGGGATCTGACCCGCTCCCCGTCGACCTCCGTCTCGACTCGCGCGGCGACCGGCGACGACATGCCGGCGGTGGACGTCGCTGAGATCCACGCGCCGTTCACCCATCAGCACCTGATTTTGACCGAAGCCATGCAGTTGCCGTCGAAAACGAAGGTGAACCCCTCCGGCGGCGCCCTGGCGGCCAATCCGATGTTCGTCGCGGGACTGGAGCGCATCGGCTTTGCCGCACAACACATCTTCAATGGTTCGGCGGGCCGAGTACTGGCCCACGCCACCAGCGGACCTGCGCTGCAGCAGAACCTGGTCGCGGTGATGGAAGGACGCAACTGATGGGCCAGCTCGCTGCGGTGCTGGGCACCGGGCAGACCAAGTACGTCGCCAAGCGCCAGGACGTGTCGATGAACGGCCTGGTGCGTGAGGCCATCGATCGCGCGCTGGCCGATTCGGGCTCGACGTTCGACGACATCGACGCAGTGGTGGTCGGTAAGGCTCCGGACTTCTTCGAGGGCGTCATGATGCCCGAGCTGTTCATGGCCGACGCCGTCGGCGCCACCGGCAAGCCGCTGATCCGGGTGCACACCGCCGGCTCGGTGGGCGGCTCGACCGCGGTCGTGGCCGCGAGCCTGGTGAAGTCCGGCAAGTTCCGGCGGGTGCTGACCATGGCCTGGGAGAAGCAGTCGGAGTCCAACGCCATGTGGGCGCTGAGCATTCCGGTGCCGTTCACCAAGCCGGTGGGGGCCGGCGCCGGTGGCTATTTCGCCCCGCACGTGCGGGCCTACATTCGCCGCTCCGGCGCGCCGACGCATATCGGAGCGATGGTCGCGGTCAAGGACCGGCTCAACGGAGCCCGCAATCCCCTGGCGCATCTGCATCAACCGGACATCACGCTCGAGAAGGTGATGGCCTCCCAGATGCTGTGGGATCCCATCCGATTCGATGAGACCTGCCCGTCCTCCGACGGTGCCGCCGCAATGGTGATCGGCAACGAGGAGATCGCTGACGCGCGGATCGCCGAGGGGCATCCGGTGGCCTGGATCCACGCCACGGCACTGCGCACCGAGCCACTGGCTTATTCCGGTCGCGATCAGGTCAATCCGCAGGCCGGCCGAGACGCTGCGGCGGCGCTGTGGAAGGAAGCCGGGATCACCAGCCCGATCGACGAGATCGACTGCGCAGAGGTGTATGTGCCGTTCTCCTGGTTCGAGCCGATGTGGCTGGAGAATCTCGGGTTCGCTCCCGAAGGTGAGGGCTGGAAGCTCACCGAGGCCGGCGAGACCGCGATCGACGGCAAGATCCCGTTCAATGCCTCCGGCGGCGTGTTGTCGTCCAACCCGATCGGCGCCTCGGGCATGATCCGGTTCGCCGAGTCGGCGATCCAGGTGATGGGTAAGGCCGGTGACCACCAGGTCCCGAATGCCCGCAAGGCCTTGGGTCACGCCTACGGCGGCGGCTCACAGTACTACTCGATGTGGGTTGTCGGCGCCGACAAGCCCGCCAACTGAGGAGGAGACCCGCATGAACGCAGATCACCCCGCCCACATTGCGGGCAAGCGCTCCCGTGACGCGGTAGCTGCCCGCGACAAGGAAGCTTGGCTGGCCAACTTCGCCGACGACGCGATCGTGCAAGACCCGATCGGGCCGTCGCATTTCGACCCCGAGGGCAAGGGCCACCGCGGCCGCGACGAGATCTCGGCGTTCTGGGACAAGGCCATCGCGAGCACCGACAAGATCGAGTTCAACTTCTCCGACACCTTCCAGTGCGGTGACGAGGAAGCCAACACCGGAAACATCACCATCACCATGGGCGGTCATCAGATCGTCACCGAGGGTGTGTTCACCTACCGGGCCAACAACAAGGGTGAACTGGTCGCGCTGCGCGCCTACTGGGAGTTGGACCGCGCCGCGAAGACGGCCCGCAAGATCTAGGCCAAGATGTAGGCCTTGCGGCGCCGGCCGGTCACTGTTCGGCGACCGGCTCCATGCCTTCGCGGTACCGCTTCGCCAGGTCGCGGTAATACGGCGGGTTGGCGTTGATCCACATCTCTGCTCCGGTTCCCGCGATCGGGCCTTTGACGACGGCGGGCGAGCCGGTCACCAGCACCCCGGCCGGGATCTTGGTGCCGGCAAGCACCGTCGCGCCGGCCGCAACCAGGCTGCGGCTGCCGATCACCGCGCCGTCGAGCACGGTGGCGTGGTTGCCGATCAATGCCTCGGCGCCGATGTTGGCGCCGTGGATGAGGCACATGTGCGCGATCGTCGCGCCCGGGCCGATGTCCACCGGAACGCCCGGCGGCACGTGCAACACCGAGCCGTCCTGCACGTTGGCACCCTCGCGCACCACGATCGGCGCGTCGTCGGCGCGCAGGATGGCGCCGAACCACACCGAGGCCCCGGCTTCGATGGTGACGTCCCCGATGAGCGTGGCGGTGGGAGCCACGAAGGCGGTGGGATCGATCTTGGGCGCCCGACCATTGAAGGAGAACAGCTGCATCGTCCACATATACCAGGGACGAAAGACCCCGAACCAGCAGGGCTTATTGCGTAAACAGGCGTCAAAACTGTAACGTGTTCTAGTTAGAAGCGAAGGTTGGAGGCAACAGGTGAGCACTGACAACGCCGAGGTCGGCGTCCGCCACATCGATACCGGAACACTGCCGGACCGCTATGCGCGTGGCTGGCACTGCCTGGGCCCGGTGAAGGACTTCCAGGACGGCAAGCCGCACTCGATTCACGCGTTCGGCGCCAAGCTGGTGGTTTTCGCCGACTCGCAGGGTGAGCTGCACGTGCTCGACGCCTACTGCCGCCACATGGGCGGCGACCTGAGCCGCGGTGAGATCAAGGGCGACGAGGTCGCCTGCCCGTTCCACGACTGGCGCTGGGGCGGCGACGGGCGCTGCAAACTGGTGCCGTACTCCAAGCGGACCCCGCGGGTGGCGCGCACCCAGTCCTTCCCGACCGACGTGCGCGGCGGGCTGCTGTTCATGTACAACGACCCCGAAGGCAACCCGCCGCCGGACGAGGTGCGGATCCCGGAGATCCCGGAGTGGTCGAGCGGTGAGTGGACCGACTGGCGCTGGAACTCCATGGTGATCGACTCCAACTGCCGCGACATCATCGACAACGTCACCGACTTCGCACACTTCTTCTACATCCACTACGGCCTGCCCACCTCGTTCAAGAACGTCTTCGAGGGCCACGTCGCCTCGCAGTACCTGCACAATGTCGGCCGTTCCGACGTGCCCGGCCTGGGCACCAGTTACGGCGGTTCGGAATTGGACTCCGAGGCCTCCTACTTCGGCCCGTCGTTCATGATCAACTGGCTGCACAACAGCTACGGCGGCTTCAAGGCCGAGTCGATCCTGATCAACTGCCACTACCCGATCAGCCAGGACCAGTTCCGGCTGATGTGGGGCGTGATCGTGCAGAAGCCCAAGGGGCTCGACGACGCGACGACCGAGAAGATCGCCGACGCCATGACCGACGGGGTCAGCAAGGGCTTCCTGCAGGACGTGGAGATCTGGACGCACAAGAGTCGGATCGAGAACCCGCTGCTAGTCGAGGAAGACGGCGCGGTCTACCAGCTGCGCCGGTGGTACTCGCAGTTCTACGTCGACGCTGCCGACGTCACGCCCGAGATGACCGATCGCTTCGAGATCGAGATCGACGCGACGGTGGCCAACGAGAAGTGGAACGCCGAAGTCGCCGAGAACCTGCGGGTGCAGGAAGAGGAAGCGAAAGCCGCAAAGGCTTCCGAAACCGTTAACGCAGAGTAGGCCTGGCGCCATGGCCCGCGAGGTTCCCGACGCCGGTGAGCTGGCCCGGTCCATGCTGATGTTCTACGGTCCGCACGACGACCACGGCGAGCACGGCGACTCCCCCGACGACGGGCCCGACACCCGCTACTCGCGGCAACCGCTGTTTCCGGTCGACCCGGAACGCTACGAGGCGATTCGTGCTGCGACCGAACGAGATACCGACCGCTACCTGCATTCGGGTCTGATGCCGGTGGAATGCCGGCACTGCACCGCCACCGTCGAGGTCAAGAAGCTGGGGCCCGGATACACCTCGGTGCAATGGAATTCAGCGGCGGTGCAGCAGTGTGCCTACTTCGCCGCCGAACGCGAGGCCGGCCACTCCAGTAGTCGCAGCCGCGGCTGCCCGAAGCTCTCCAAGAGCATTGCGCACGCGGTCGCCGAGGGCCATCTGGAGGAGGGCTCCAGCGCTCCCCCGCCCGGCGACGGCATCGACTAGCCCCACGCCCTGCGAGCAGCCACTAAGCTGCTGGCGCGGCTACAGGCCGGCGAAGCGCTCCCGGACCTGCTCGGCGGTCAACCCGTAGTCGGCCAGCGAGTATTCGTGCTTGGGCGCGCGCGGGCCGGTCTTGCTGGCGGCATAGTCATCGGCCATGGCCTGGCGCGCCTCGTCGGAGAGCGGCAGGCCGAAGCGTTCGTAGATGCCCGCGGCGGTGGCCAGCGGGTCGGCGACGAAATCCTGGTAATCGATGTCGCAGAACTGGGCCTGGTCATATTGGGCGCGTTGGCTGTTGAACAGCTCCAGCCCCCGCGCCCAGGTCTCCATCTCGTCGGCGCCGATCTGCGCGCCGACGAAGGTGTTCGACTGACCTTCGGTGGTGTGCCGAGCCAGTGAGCACATCGACGCCAGGATGGTCTCGGCCGGCCGATGGCACTGCACGATGAGTGCGTCGGGATAGACCGCCATGATCGCGTCCAACGCGAACAGATGGCTGGGATTTTTAAGCACCCACCGCTTGTCCGGGTCGTTGAGACCGATCAGCTGCAGGTTGCGGCGATGCCGCTGGTACGCCGGGGTCCAGTCCTGCTCGGAGAGCCAGCGTGAATAAGTAGGCAGGTGCGCCAGCGT
Source organism: Mycobacterium sp. UM_Kg27 (assembly GCF_000972905.1). Taxonomy (NCBI): domain Bacteria; kingdom Bacillati; phylum Actinomycetota; class Actinomycetes; order Mycobacteriales; family Mycobacteriaceae; genus Mycobacterium; species Mycobacterium sp. UM_Kg27. The sequence goes on along the minus strand of NZ_JRMM01000002.1, from coordinate 8,064 downwards.
CTCATAGGACACCGAGTGCAGCGATTGGCGCAGCAGCTGCCAGCATTCCTCCAGGCCGTCGGCGGTCATGAAGTGCAGCCCGGTGTAGTCCGGGTTCTCGTCATGGTGCCGTTCGAACTGGGCCTTCATCTGCTGGTAAACCGGGTTGCTGTCCCAGGTTTCGCGTGGCGGCCGCGGCTGCGGAAACTCGGCCAGCCACATCTCTAAGCCCTGGTGCGCCGGATCGGCCCCCAGTAGCCGGTGCAGCGCGGTCGTTCCGGTGCGGGGCAGCCCGGTGACGAAGATCGGCCGCTCGATGCCGACCTGGGTGTACTCAGGATTGGCATTCCAGCCGGCCTGTGACAGCAGCCGGGCCACCAGCGCACCGCGCAGGAAGAACCGGTTCATCTTGCTGCCCAACTCGGTGAGGTCGGCCTCGCTGCGATAGGAGTCCAGCAATACACCGAGTGCTTCGCGGTAATTGTCGTCGTCGGGACCGAAGTCGTCCAGACCCACCATCTTTGTGGCCGAGGCGTGCAGATCCTCGACGGTGCCGACATTGGTACGAGCGGTCATCAGTTGTGGTACTCCCCGCAGTTGACGTCGAGAACCTGGCCGCTGATGCCGCTGGCCAGGTCGCTGGCCAAAAACAGCACCGCCGAGGCCACTTCGTCCTCGGTGGGCAGCCGCTTCAGGTCGGAGTTGGCGGCGGTGGCCGCGTAGATCTGCTCGACGGTGGTGCCGTACTTGCCGGCCTGGTGGGCGAAGTAACTCTGCAAGGTGTCGCCCCAGATGTATCCGGGTGCAACGGAGTTGACGCGGATACCCTGCTCGCCCAGTTCGGACGCCAGCGACTGCGACATCGCCAGCAGCGCAGCCTTGGCCATCTTGTATGCGCCGTACTTGGGCTGCGAGTGCCGGATCACCATCGAGTTCAGGTTGACGATCGAGCCCTTCGCCGCGGCCAGAGCCGGCGTGAAGCCCTGGGTCAGCCGCAGCGCGCCGAGCCCGCTGAGTTCGATGGCGTCGCGGATGTGCTGAAATGTGGTCTGCGCCAATGGCTTCATCGACGGTACCCGGAAGGCGTTGTTGATCAACACGTCGATGTGGTCGAACTCGGCCGACGCTGCCTCCACCAGCTGGGTTACCTGGTCGTCGTCGGTGATGTCGGTCGGGACCACCAGGGCACGGCGCCCCGCGGCCCTGACCTGCTTGGCCACCTCTTCCAGGCGATCGGCGCTGCGCGCGGCCAGCACCAGGTCGGCACCCTCGGCCGCGAACCGAGTGGCCATCGTGCTGCCGAGGCCCGGCCCGACCCCGCTGATCACGACGACTTTGCTCGTCAGCATTCCCGTCATCTTCACCCCAGCATTCTGTTAGCGATTTGCTGCTGCCGCTGCGCGATTCGCGCTCGCCAGTCCTCTTGCGAAATCTTGTTGTGGTCATAGAAGGGCAGTGCCGACTGCACGGCGTCGACGTCGATGAGCTCGACGGTCGGACCGTCGGCCTCGGTCAGTTGCCGCGACACCCGCTGCCAGCGGAACTGCAGGAACCCGCGCCGATGGCCCAGGGTCTCGACCCAGTTGGTGACCCCGGGATCGGTGTCGGAGACCACGATCCGGATCTTGCCGTCCGGATCGGCTTGCGCCTGAGTGCCGTTCAGCGAGGTCTGGTGGTTGATGTAGTCCAGCGAGATGTACCACAGGCTGCCCAACTGGAAGCCGAGGTACGGCGCGTCCGACACCGGCAGGGTGATGACCAGCGCCTGGCCGGGCGCGAGCTCGTAGTGCCCGGCCGACGAGTACTGCGTGGCCAGACCGCCCGGCGTGAGTCGCGGCGCCACCATAGTGTTGACCGGGAGGTTCAGGTAGAACCACTGTGGGAACGCGAGCCAGGTCTTGATGCGGTTGATCAGCTGTTTTCCCGCTGCCGCATAACGCTTCTCGATCAACTGGCGGGTCAACGGCGGCGGTGCGGTGCCTTCGGTGTCGGTCCTGGCGATCGAGAGGGTGCCGCGCTGGGCGGCCCAGTCGTTGTAGACCTCGCGGATCACCAGTTGCGCCGGCGCCTTCGGCTGGAAGCGCCAGGTGAAGGTGCCGTCGGCGGCAACATCGAGTTCGCGGTCGTCGAAGGCGGCCTCACTGGCCGGGACGTTGTCGTCGGTGTATTCGCCTCCGAGCAGCTGGAAACTGAGGTCGGTGGTGGTCCCCCGGGTCCCCTGCACCACGTAGTCATTGCCGGGGCGCACGACGGTGCCGAAGTACAGCGTGTCGGGGTTGTCCAGACCCATCTTGGTGAACGGCCCGGTGCCCGACAGTAAGAACGGGTGGTCACGCTCGCTGTTGAAGGCGGCGTGCACACACGCCTCGACGCCGCCGGCCAGGTATTGCAGGCCCTCGAGCAAGTCGGCCTCGGTCTCGATGTGCGGAGCCGCGGCGACCAGCTTCTCCGCCTCGGCGATCGCGGCCGAAAGGGGTTCGGAGTACATCGCTGCAACACCTCACAGATCGTCGATTGGTTCAATATTGGACCGACATGGTAGATATCTCGAACCGACTTTAGACGGTCGCGGTAGCATGCTGCAATGGCTGTGCCTGAACAAGCGGCGCCCCCACGAGTCGTGCGGTCGTCCCCGCCGACCGAGCGGGTGGTGACGATCCTGGACTTTCTGGCCCGCCACCCCGACCAGAGCTTTGGATTGTCCGAACTGGCCCGGCGCACCGAGCTGTCCAAGCCGACCTGCCTGGGCATCGCCAACGCCCTGGCCGACGCCGGCTATCTGAGGCGAGACGATCCCGCCAAGACCTACCGGCTCGGGGCGGGCCTGATCTCGCTCGGTCGCGCGGCCCAACAGTCGCTGCGGGTCGGTCCCGAGGCGCGCGAGCAACTGCGGCGGCTGTCCGCGGATTTCGCCACGTCTGCGGCGCTGAGCGCGGTGGTCGATGACCGAATCACCGTGCTGGAGCTGGTGGCGGCGCCCAATGCGCGGCTGGGAGTTCAGGCTGGCCAGAGTTATCCGTTCGCGCCTCCCGTCGGATTGATGTTCGTGCTCTGGGACGACCCTGCGCTGCAGGACTGGCTGGCCCGCCAGCCCACCATCCCGCTGCGATCGGAGAGCGAGCGCCTACAACGCGTCGTCGACGAATGCCGTGCCGACGGCTACCTGGTCGAGCGACTGACACCCGGCGGGCAGCGGCTCTACGGGTTGATGGCAGGACTGCCCAGCGATCTGCCCGACGAGCTGCGCGCCCTGCTCGGCGAGCTGGTCTCCGATATCGGCGAACGGGTCTATCTGCGTGGCGAAGCCGGCAGCCGGGGCCGCCACGACATCAGCGTGATCTCCGCGCCGGTCTACGATCACCATCAACGCCAGGCAATGGTGGTGTCGCTGCACGCCCAGCGCGCACTGACCGACTCCGAGATCACCAAGTGGGCGCGCGGACTGCTGCGGACCGCCGAGGCGCTCACCGCGCAACTGGGCGGAACCAAGCCCGTTTGGCTGTTAGGTTCGGCGACATGACGGCGCTGGTCTTGTCGACTGCGTCCCGCCTGGAGCTGTCCGAGCTCGTGCACCGCTACGCCAGCTACGTCGATGCGCGACGATTCGACGAGGTAGCCGAATTGTTCACCGCCGACGCCGAACTCGTCCTGCCGGATCCGCCGGATCACCTGGAGCCATGCGTGCGCCACCACGGCCACGCCGGCGTGCGGGATGCGATGTCGGCACTGGCCGCGGTAACCCGCACCCAGCACGGCATCGTCGGCGAGGTCTACACCGCCTCTACCTCAACCTCGACCGACGTCGCGAGCGGAGAGATCACCGGGGTAGCGCACCATTGGATCGAGCACGACGGCAAGCTCACCGACCAGATCTGGTACCTGCGCTACCGCGACGCCTATCACCGCGTCGGGCAGGGCTGGCGGATCGCCCAGCGAAAACTGACCATCGACGCGATCGAGTCGCGACCGGCCCGGCAGGTGCGCTCATGAACAGACCCCAGATCTCTTTGCAGCTGAAGACTTTCACCGACGATGCCGGTCACGACTGGGGCACCACCCTGGCGCTGGGCGCGGCGATGGACGCTGCGGGTGTCGATCGGGTGGTGGTCTCCGACCACGTGGTGTTCGGCGAGAATCCGGATGCGTACGCCGACCCTCGGCTCGGCGGGATCGCCGGCGGGCGCCAGCCGACCGGGCCCGACGGACAGTGGCTGGATCCGCTGATCGTGCTCACCGCGCTGGCCGCGACCACGACTCACATCCGTTTGGGCACTGCGGTGTTGCTGGCGGCACTGCGCCGTCCGGCGGTGCTGGCCAAAGAGCTGGCCACCCTGGATGTGCTGTCGGGAGGGCGGCTGGATCTCGGCGTGGGCGTCGGCTGGCAACGCGAGGAGTACGAGGCCGCCGGACTGTCATTCGAGCGCCGCGGGCGACTGCTGGATCACACCCTGGAGGTGTGCCAGACGCTGTGGACCCAGCAGCGCAGCAGCTACACGTCCCCGGAGTTGTCGTTCCAGAACATTCACCAGATGCCCAAGCCCGTTGCCGCAGGCGGGGTTCCGATCTGGGTGAGCGGCACCGTCAACGACGCGGTGGCGCGCCGGCTGGCCCGGTTCGGGTCCGGCTGGATCCCGTGGGGTCCGGCGATGCGCGACCCGGCCGGTGCCATCGCGGCGATGAAGGACCGCATCGCCGCACTGGGCGGCGATCCGACCGGCCTGCAGGTACTGGGCCACGCCACCACCGCCAAGAACCCGGACGGTTCCCTGGACACCGCGGCCACCGCGGCCTCCGCACCGGCACTGGTAGCCGCCGGGGTCACCGATGTGCGGGTCACCTGCTCACTACCCAAGGACATCGGCCGGGCCACCGAGCTGCTGGGCGAACTCGTCTCGGCGTTCCGCGCCGCAACCGGCTAAGGAGACATCGATGGAAAAGGTCATGATCGTCGCGCGTACAGCCGATTTCAGCGACCAATGGTGCCAGAATCTGCGGGGTCCGATCGCGGCGAAACTACTGGATCTGGGGCTGCCGGGCGTCGTGGTCAACGTGCGCGACGAGCCGGTGCGCGACTCCATGATGACCCTGACGACGCTGGATCCGCCGGCGGCGGCCGTCATCAGCCTGTGGACCCAGCAGTACTACGGCGAAGCGACCCGGGCAGCCATTGCACTGATCGAGGCCGAATCTGATTCGGCGGCAGCATATTTGGTGACCGAATCGATGCCGATGCCGCCGCCGGACCTCGGCGAGGGCCGCCGTACCCGGGGGCTGGCCAATGTGGCGCTACTGCGGCGGCCGGCTGATTTGGACGAGGCGACCTGGCTGCACCGCTGGCACATCGACCACACCCAGGTCGCGATCGACACCCAGGCGACCTTCGGCTACACCCAGAATGTCGTGATCCGCCCGCTCACCGAGGACGCACCCGGCATCGACGCCATCGTCGAGGAGAACTTCCCCGACGAGGCGGTGTCCGACCCGTACGCGTTCTACGGCGCGGCCGACGAGGCCGACCTCAGCGATCGGGTGGGCCGGATGATCGCCAGTGTCAGCGCGTTCGGTGCGCAGTTGAACATCGACACCGTGCCCACCAGCCGCTATGTGTTCCGGTCGCCGTTCGTCACACACACTGCTGGGACAGCGTGATCAACGCCTCCCGTACATGCGGGTGCCGTTCGAGGTAGGACAGCACCGGGTTGGGGGCGCCGGGATCCTCCTGCCGTCCCTTCTCGTCTAGCTCGGCCCGGACGTCCGGGTGTCGGTTCAGGTACGCGTCGATGGAGTTGCCGAAGGTCTGGTCGCATTGCTGCGGTGCGGCGTTGGCCACCGGTGTCAGTACCGCGGCCACGCTGAGCAAGCCGACCGCTATCGCTCGAGTAATACCGCTCATCACTCGACGGTACCCGCGTTTTCAGTTCACGCTGGCCAGGGCGAACGGCAGCACCTGCGGTGCGCCCGCAGCCCGCACCACCCGGGCCGCCATGGTCAACGTCCACCCGGTGTCGGTGACGTCGTCGACCACCAACACCGGGCCGATATCGGCCGGAAGTTCCGCCGGCGGCAGCCAGCAACCCTGCAGCGCGGCGACCCGGTAGGCCGAGTTCGCCGCCGCCGTAGCGCGCCGGTTCGGGGCATACCGCAAGGTGTCCAAGCGGGTCAGGCGGCCGAGTTCGGCCAGCCGGTCGGTCAACGAGCCGATCAGCACCGGGTGCGTTGTTGAGTCCAGGCTCAGCACCGCGGTCGGCCGGGTCTGCCACTCCCAGCCGGCCAGCACGCTCACGGCCGCGCGCACCACCTCGTCGGGCACTTCACGGTCCGGCTCGTCGAGCAGCCGCCGCAGCCGTGCACCCCAGCCCAGGTCGGTGAGCCGGCCGATGACCCGGCCCGGTTCCGGCCCGTCGGCGATCCGGCCGGACAGGTCGACGCCGAGCTGCGCCAGCCCCGACGGCCACTGTCGCCGCGGCGTGATCTCCACGCCGGGACGCATCAGCCGCTCCTGCGTCGCCGCGGCGGCGCTGGGGTCCACGGCGGCGTCAAACCGCGGTCCGGCGCAGTTGTCGCACCGTCCGCAGCGCTCCCCTGCCTGCAGCTGGGGGTCATTGAGTTGGGCCCGCAGAAAAGTCATCCGGCAACCGTCGGTGCGTTGGTAGTCCAGCATGGCCTGCTGCTCGGCCCGGCGTAGCTCATCGAGCTTGCGGTAGCGCGCCTCGTCGTAGGTCCACGGGGCTCCGGTGCCCAGCCAGCCGCCCTTGACTCGGCGCACCGCGCCGTCCACATCTAAGACCTTGAGCACCATCTCCAACCGCGACCGGTTCAGGTCGACCCGCGCTTCCAGCGCCGGCGTCGACAGCGGCTGATCAGGGGACAGTTCGCCGATCACTTTGCGTACCAAGGACTCCGCCGGGAAGGCCAGCGACGCGAAGTAGCGCCAGATGTCGGCGTCCTCGGCGCCGGGCAACAGGATCACCTCGGCGCTGGCGGTGGCGCGCCCGGCGCGACCGACCTGCTGGTAGTAGGCAATCGGCGAGGACGGTGCGCCCAGGTGGACGACGAATCCCAGATCGGGTTTGTCGAATCCCATGCCCAGCGCCGAGGTGGCGATCAGCGCCTTGACCCGGTTGGCCAGCAGGTCGGCCTCCAGCTGCTCGCGATCGGCCGAGTCGGTCGAACCGGTGTAGGCGGCCACCGCGAACCCCTGCGCGCGCAGGTCGGCGGCCACATCGTGGGCTTGGGCCACGGTGAGCGTGTAGACGATCCCGGATCCGGGCAGCTGCTGCAGGTGAGTGCCGATCCAGGCGGCCCGCTGCGCTGGACCACCGGCGTGCACCACCGACATCCGCAGCGATTCGCGGTCCAGGCCGCCACGCAGCACCAGGGTGTCGCCACCGCCGACCCCCAGCTGGCCGGCGACGTCGGAGACCACCCGGTCGTTGGCGGTTGCCGTAGTGGCCAGCACCGGGATGTCGACGCCCAGCTCGGCGATCAGGGTGCGGATACGCCGGTAATCGGGCCGGAAGTCGTGTCCCCAGTCCGAGACGCAGTGCGCCTCGTCGACCACGACCAGCCCTGCCTTGGCGGCCAGTGCCGGCAACACCTGATCGCGGAAGTCGGGATTGTTGAGCCGCTCCGGGCTGACCAGCAGCACGTCGAGTTCGCCCGCGGCCACCCGGCGTTGTACGTCGGCCCACTCGGTCACGTTGGATGAGTTGATGGTGGCCGCGTGCACACCGGCGCGTTCGGCCGCGGCGACCTGGTTGCGCATCAGCGCCAGCAGCGGCGACACGATCACCGTCGGACCGTGCCCACTGGCCCGCAGCAGCTTCGCGGCGATGAAATACACCGCCGACTTGCCCCAGCCGGTCCGCTGCACCACCAGCGCGCGGCGGCGCGCCACCACCAGCGCCTCGATCGCCGCCCACTGGTCGTCGCGCAGCCGCGCCTGCGGTCCGGCCAGCTGCTCCAGGATTGCCTGGGCTTGTGGCCGTGTGGTCATGCTGCGGTTATTTCGTGGCCCGCTCTCGCTGGATTTCCAGTGCGATGTCGATGAGCTGGTCTTCCTGGCCGCCGATCAGCTTGCGCTGA
>NZ_JRMM01000001.1:0-90928 GCF_000972905.1 Mycobacterium sp. UM_Kg27 | reverse complement strand
TGCAGTATCAGTTCGGCGACGTCGACGGGTTCTGGGCGGCGGTGCGGTGCAACACCGCCGCCCAGAACCCGTCGACGTCGCCGAACTGATACTGCACCGCGCCCCAGGTGGCGCCGCTCTCCTTGGCGATCCGGCTGGCCGACACCGCGCCGGGGTCCCCGGTGGCCAGCGAGCGCACCGCGGCGTCCAGCATCGCCTCGCGGGTTGCCAGCCCCCGCTTATTGCTGCGCCGCGTCTCCGATTGAGCCATCCGGGGAATCCTAACAACGTTTACATAGTGCCCACTATGATTCTTCTTCGAGGCGCACTATGCTGCGACAGTCGGCCCGCTCGGAGACCACAGAGAGGACACGTTGACATGGCCAAACCGCCGTTGTCGATGAACCCGACAGGCTGGTTTCAAGTCGCCTGGTCCGACGAGATCGGCATCGGCGATGTTCACACCATGAAGTACTTCGGCCGGGAGATGGTGGCCTGGCGGGCTGAGTCGGGTCAGCTCACCGTGATGAACGCCTACTGCGAACACCTCGGCGCGCACCTGGGATTCGGCGGCACCGTTCACGGCGAGGTTCTGCAATGCCCGTTCCACGGCTGGCAGTGGAACTCCCAGGGCCGCAACGTCTGCATCCCATACCAGGACAAGCCCAACCGCGGCCGACGGATCACCACCTATCCGGTCACCGAACGCAACGAGTCGGTCTACATCTGGAACGACGCGCAGGGGCGCGCGCCGTTCTTCGACGCACCGGATGTCTTCGCCAGCTTCGACGATCGCAGTGCCGCCGATTACTACCCGCAACAGCGGCTGTACCGCTCGAGACTTGAGCTGCACCCGCAGTACGTGTTGGAGAACGGGGTGGACTTCGCCCACTTCAAGTACGTGCACCAGACCCCCATCGTGCCGGTCTTCACCCGGCACGATTTCGCCGAACCGGTGTCCTACGTCGACTTCACCATCACCTTCGAAGGCGACGACGGCCAGAAGATCGAGGACGTCAACAGTGGCGTGGAAGCCATCAACGGCGGCTTGGGGATTGCGGTGACCAAGAGCTGGGGGATGATCGACAACCGCACCATCTCGGCGATCACGCCCGTCGACGACTCCACCTCCGACGTCCGCTTCATGGTCTACATCGGCCGCTCACCGTCCGGCGGTTCGGCGAGGCCCGACGGAGGAGAGGCGAAGCCGGGACCGCCGCATAAACCCGGCGACCCGACGCGGGCCGAGGCGCGGGCGGCCGATTTCGGGCGTGAAGTCATCCGCCAGTTCGAACAGGACATCCACATCTGGTCGCATCAGCGCTACTCGGATCCGCCGGCGCTGGCGACCGCCGAATACGAGGGCTTCACCGCAATTCGGCAGTGGGCCAAACAGTTCTATCCCGACGGCATCGGTGGCGGTGCCGCTGAGGTCGCTGAACTCACAGCGCAGAGAGGTTCCACCGCATGAACACAACCGCCGCACCCATCCGGGTCTTCCAGGTCGCCACCGGCAACGTCGGAACCGAGATGATCCGGCGGTTCGCCGCCCGCGACGACCTCGAACTGGTGGGCGTGCACTGCTATTCGCCGGAAAAGATCGGCAAAGACACCGGCGAGCTGGCCGGGATCGCGCCCAACGGTGTCATCGCGACCGGGAGCGTCGAAGAGATCATCGCCGCCAAGCCCGACGTCCTGACGTTTCACGGGGTGTTCCCCGACGAGGACCTCTACGTCGCGATCCTGGAAGCGGGCATCAACATCGTCACCACAGCCGACTGGATCACCGGCTGGCACCGCGACACCAACCACCCCCACCCGTCGGGCAAGCCGGTGACGCAGCTGCTGGCCGAGGCGTGCGCGAAGGGCGGTGCGACCTTCTACGGCACCGGGATGAATCCGGGAGTCAATCAGATTCTGGGCGTGGTGTGTTCGGCCGATGTCGCCGAGATCGAGAACATCACCACCATCGAGTCGGTGGACGTGTCCTGCCACCATTCCAAGGACACCTGGATCGAGGTGGGCTACGGCCAGCCGGTGGATGATCCGGAGATCCCGGCCAAGCTGGAGAAGTTCACCCGGGTGTTCGCCGACAGTGTGTTGATGATGGCGGACTGCTTCGACCTGACTCTCGACGAGGTCACGTTCAGCTACGAATTGGGCGCCTGCACAAGGGACGTCGACCTGGGCTGGTACACCCTGCCCAAGGGCTCCTTGGGCGGCAACTACATCAAGTACCAGGGCATGGTCAACGGCGTGCCGCGGGTGGAGACGCACCTGGAGTGGCAGATGACGCCGTTCACCGAGCCGAACTGGAACATCAAGGGCTGCTACATCACCCGGGTCACCGGCGATCCGTGCGTCTACAACAAGCACATGATCTTTCCCAAACCCGGTGTGGACCTTTCCAACCCGGACAACTTCGCCTCGATCGGCATGACCGTGACCGGATTGCCCGCCCTCAACGCGATCAAGTCGGTGGTGGCGGCGCCACCGGGCCTGCTGACCAGTGCGGACCTGCCGCTGCGCGGATTCGCCGGGAGATTTCGCAGGTGAGCAAGCCCGGCGGCCTTGCCGCGCTGGCGCGCGGCATGCGCGAGCTGGTGGCGGCCGAGGCCGTCGCATCCGAGCAGCGTCGCACGCTGACCGATCCCATCGTCGACGAGATGTGGCGCACCGGCTTGATGTCGGCGTTCAATCCCGCCGCCGCCGGCGGCGCCGAGCCGTCGTTCGCCGAGATGATCGAGACCTGGATCGAAATGGCATGGCAGGACGGCTCATTCGGCTGGGTTGGTATCGCCAACATGCCCTCGTCGTTCGCGGCGGCCGCGTACCTGCCCGACGACGGTTTCGCTGAGGTGTTCACTTCCCACGACAATCACGTCACACTGGGCGGCCAATACTTCCCCAACGGCCAGGGCGTTGCCGTCGACGGCGGCTACCGGTTGAGCGGATCGTGGAGCTTCGGCTCGGGTATCGGCCACTCCCAATATGTGGCGGCCGGCTTCCTCCCGATGGACGACGGCGAGATGCGCTGGGTCAGCGACGGAATACCCGACATGCAGGTCGCGGTGCTCCCACGTGCGCAGATCTCCTTCAACGACGGCTGGCATGTCCAGGGGCTCAAGGGAACCGGCTCCTACGACTACAGCGCCCAGGACGTGTTCGTACCAGGGAGCCGGACCTTTCCACTGTTCTGCCGTTCCCCCCTTCGAGGAGCCTCGCCGGCAGCTCGGATGGGCCTGATGCCGGTGACCGCCGCGGGCCACGCATCCTGGGCGCTCGGTGTGGCCAAAAGCATGCTCGACGACGTGACCGAGCTGGCAGCCACCAAGTACCGGATGAGCGACATGGCGGCGTTGGCCAGCCGTCCTACGTTTCAGAAGGATCTGGCACACCACGTCGCCGCGTGGCGGGCCGCTCGCTTGCTGGTGCTCGAGGCCTTCACCACAGCCGAAACCGCCGTCGCGGCAGGCGAAGACCTGACGCCACTACTGCGGGCCGACATGCGGGTGGCAGCCGTCTACGCCACCGATACCGCCAGAAGCTGCGCCGAGTGGGCACATCTGGCGGCCGGAACCACGGCGATCCGCGAAGGCAGCCGCCTCGAGCGAGCATTCCGAGACATCTACACCGGGACCCAGCACGCGTTCATCAGCGAGAAGGTCGCCATTGACGCGGCCCAGATCTGGCTCGGGCTGATCGACGACCAGTTCGGGCTGTGAGCAGCCGCTGAATCAGGGCAGTGGTGTGCCGGAACTGCCCTCGGGCAGCGGAGTCCCCGAGCTGCCGGACGGCGGAGCCGACGGTGCGGGTTGCGCGGGCCGCGACGCCGGGGGGCGAGCCGGTGCAGCGGGGGCCCGGTTGCTGCCACCGCTCGCCGGGAGTTGAGCGCCGCCGGCGGGCGCCGGTGCCTGCGGAGCCGGGGTCACCCAGCGAATCAGGTCCGCGCCGCCGGTTTGGTACACCAGGGTGTTCGGGGCGTCGCCGGTGACGTCGAAATAGACCTTGCCGCTGGTCTTTTGGCCTTGAGTCAGGGCGGCCGGAGCGATGCCCTGCGCGGTGGGCACGGTGAACAAAGCCTGGTAGTTCTGGCCGCTGGCCGAACGGGCGCTGAGGTTGGCGACGATCGGGAAAACGGTGCCCTGGATCGCCTCGTCGGTGGCGGTGGCCTCCCACAGGGCGCCGCGGGGCTGGTAGGGGATAGCGTCCGAGCTGGGGCGCAGATCGGTGATCGTCCAGCCATGCACCCCGGGGCCTTCGGGAACGGTGCCCTGGGTGCCGATCGGGTGGGTGACAGGGGCGGGCGCCGGGTCAGGGTCCGCGCCGGCGATCCCGATGCTGAGGGCGCCCGCGGCGGCCAGTGCTCCCGCGGTCAGGGCGGTCGAGATGGACTTCATGGGACTGTCTCCTCAAATCGGCTGCATGCCGACAAATTGGTACTCAAGTACTGCATCGTAACGGGCTGGGGACCAGGCTACCCAGGAACGAGTGCGGCCCGGCTCGCGGTAGCGAGGCCGGGCCGCACTGGCGATGAACTTCGGTCAGTTCGACGTGGTCGAGCCGTTCGCGCCGTTGGCTGCCGGAGTACCGGCGGTGGCGGCCGGAATCGGCGTGCCCTGGTTTCCGGCGCCGGCCGACGTGGTGCCTTCCGAACCGGTACCCGCGGTACCAGCCGTGCCGGTCGCTTCCGTCGTCGACGCGCCGGGCGCCTCCGCGGGGAGCGGCGTACCCGAGCTGCCGGCGGCAGCCGACGCCTCGGACTGGGCCGGCGTACCCGGGGTCTGTTGCGAGGACGGCGCCGGGCCGCTGGCGGGAGCCGCCGCTTCCGCGCTGCCCGCGCCGGCCTGGGTCTGTGACCCCGAGGTGCCCGTGGCGGCCGGAACCTCCGAGTCGCTGGCCGCGGCGGAAGTGCCGCCGGCCTCGGCCGGCAGTGGGGTGCCCTGGCTGCTCGCGGGCAGCGGGGTTCCCTGGCTACCGGCGGCAGCCGGCGTGGTCTCGGTAGCGGCCGCGGCGCCCTCGGCGCCGGGCTTGGTTCCGGTGGCCGCCGGACCGGAGGCCCGCTGTGAACCGGTGGCCGCCGGGCCCGACGAACCGCCGGCCGGTGTGGTCGGCGCGGCGGGGGTCCAGACCAGCAGGTCTTGGCCGGCACCCTGGTAGACCGCGCTGTTGGGCGCGTCGCCGGTGACGTCGAAGTAGACCTTGCCGGTGGTCTTCTGGCCTTGCGTCAGGTTGGCCGGGTTCACGCCCTGCGCGGTGGCCACCCCGAACAACGCGGGGTAGGTCTGACCGCTCGCTGAGCGCGCGCCGAGGTTGGCGATCACCGGGGTGACGTTGCCCTGGATGGCCACGTCGGTGGCGGTGGCCTCCCACAGGGTGCCGCGCGGCTGGTAGGGGATGGCGTCGGAGCTGGGCCGCAGGTCACTGACGGTCCAGCCCTGGATGACACCGCCGTTCTCCACGGTGCCCTGGGTGCCGATCGGGTGGGTCGAGGGGGCGGCGTCGCCGACGTCCGCACTGGCGGTTGCGGCGGTCACGGCTCCGGCTGCGGCCAACGCGCCTGCGGCTGCCACGGCAGTAGTGAAGAACTTCATTATTGGCTGACTCCTCGGTTCGACTGGATCTCGGGCTTCCTGCGGCGGTTGGCGCTTCGCCTCTCCTTCGTCGAGCCTCGCTGAACCGCCGGGTGATGCAGTGACTCCAAGTCGAAAATCCTAACGGATTTGACAGCCGCGTTTATTGGCCTCTGCAGGATCGACGGTCAGGAGTGCGAACTCCACCAGGTGTAGAACTGCTCCAGGGTGGGCGTGTTTCGCTCAGTCCGCAGTGAGCCGATCACCAGGTTGGTGTCATTGGTCCAGACCAGCACGGGAGACCCCTGCCGCATGCCACACAGCAGTGTTCCGGCGGTCTTGTCCGGTGTGGCGGTGCGATGCCAGGCGCCCGGCGACTGGATCCGGCCCGGGCAGTTGACGACGGTGGTGGCCTGCACGGTGTTGTCGAAGCTCTGGCGCAGCGCAGTGGCGTCGGAGAACAAGGTGTAGGTCGCAGCCGGCGGACCGCCGGGGTCGGTGTTGCGGCCACACGTCACCTCGGCGATGGCCCCGCCCGACGGCGCGGATGCCGTACAGGCATCCTGGGGATAGCCCGACGGCAGCAGCTTGAGCAGGCGAGCCTGCGCCTCGGCCGAGGACACCGTCGTCGTGGGCTGACTCGCTCCCGCGGCGGTTTGCGAGGTGTCGGCGTCGGCGGCCAGTTCGTCAGAACCCGATCGGTTCGTCATCCAGGCGATCAACCCGACGACCACGATCAGCGCCGCCCCGATCCGCAGCAGCAGCCTGCGTTTGGCGGGCTCGGGGTGCAGGCGCAGTCGTCGTGACGAACTGAACCAGTCGTCGGCGGCCGTCGAGACGCGCGGCAGGCCGGGCTGCCCGGCGGGACGGCCCGCGGTCACAGGTTCGGGAATCGGGGCGGGCGGGACCGGCGGCGTGGTCGACGGCACCTCGGGTACCGCCGGCACCTCGCGCACCGGGGCCGGGGGATCCTCGGCCGCCGCAGCGGGGGGCACCGGCGGGGTGGCCGCCGCCACCTCGGCCGCCGCCACCTCGGTCGCCGCCACCGGCGGCGCGCTCGGCTGTGACGGTTCGATCAGCGGCGGGGTGGACTGCTGGCTGGTCTCATAGATCTGCAGCGTCCGGTGCTGGTCGGGCGCGCTGAGCGCCTGATAGGCCGCGGTCGCCAGCTCCGCGGCGCTGGCATAACGCTCCTGCGGGTCCTTGGCCATGCCTTTAGCGACGACCTCGTCCAAGCCGGCCGGGATGGTGGCGCCGGCAAGGCTGGGCCGCGGAATCGGTTTGTTCTGATGCGCGTTGGCCAGCATCTTGAGGCTGTCGGCGCGGTACGGCGGAGAACCCGTCAAGCACTGGTAGAGCACACATGCCAGCGCATAGACGTCGACGGCCGGCCCGAAATCACTGCCGGAGAACAGCTCCGGCGCCGCGTACTTCCAGCGGGCACCGGCGTTCTCGGCATCGGCCGCCTCGGCACCGGGGGCGCCGGCCAATCCGAAATCCACCAGATAGACGAAATCATCACTGGTCAGCAGGATGTTGCGCGGCTTGATGCCGCGGTGGATGACCCCGGCGCTGTGCGCGGCATCCAGGGCCGAGGCCGCCTGCCACACCACGTTCACCGCACGTGAGGGAGGCAGCACCCCGTTGCGCTTCAGCACCGCGGCCAGGTCGTCACCGGCCACCAGCGGCATATCGATGAACACCTGGCCGTCGAGTTCGCCGTAGTCGCGAACCGGCACCACGTGCGGTTCCTGCACCCGACCGACGACCAGCACCTCGCGCTGCAGCCACTCGCGGAACGCCGGATTCCCGCCCAACGCCGGCGCCAGCAGTTTGAGCGCGGCGGTGCGGTCCTTGTGTGTGTCGACCGCCTCGTAGACCGAACCGGTGGTGCCGCGTCCCAGCAGTTGTTTGAGAAGATAACGCCCCACCCGTGACCCAGCCCGCGGACCCGACGCGGTCTCGCTCATCACCGACTCCTCACCACGACATTGCCGCCCATGATTTCATCACTGAACCGCGCCGCTATCAGCCGGTAGCGCCAACATCGCCCGATTCCCTGGTGGCGTGCCGGGTACGTTGCCGGTCAGCGGCCGGTGAGGTTGCTGATCGTCAGGATCTCCAGATTCCGGTATGCGCGCCCGGTTGGTTGCACCAGATCGTGGAACCAGACCTGCGGCTCGGCGGTGTAGGGATTGTCCCAGGAGTCCCACGGCAGGTAGGTCTGGGTTCGCCCGGCGACGAAGCCCCAGTTGTAGGCGCCCACATTGTGGCGCTTCATGATCGGCAGAATCCCGTCGATGGTGTTGCCGCGGGTACGAGCCAGATACTCGGTGCACATTATCGGCCGGCCCAGGGGCGCCAATTCGGCGATGCGGTCACTGAATGTGGCCGGCTTGTCGTAGGAGTGGAACGTGATGACGTCGGAGCTGCCCAGTTGGGTGTTGACGATCGTGCTGCCCTGACGCGAGCCCTCCCAGATCCCACTGGTCAGCGGCTGACGCGCATCGACGGACCGGGCCCAACTGAACACCTGCGGCAGCAGGTCGCTGATGTAATCCAGCTTGTCCGACCGTTCGACGGCGCTGTATTCGCGGGCCATGTTGTCCGGCTCGTTCCACAGGTCCCAGGCCAGGATCCGTTCGTCGTACCGGAACTGGGTCATCACGCCGGTGACGTAGTCCCGCAGGGTGCGGTAGTAGTTGCGGTCACCCAGTCGGTCGGCACCGGGGCTTTGCACCCATCGCGAATTGTGGATGCCGACTCGCGGGGCCAACTGTGGCCCAGCCTTGGGGTGCGGGTCCCAGCAGGAATCGAACAGCACGAACATCGGCTTGATGCGGTGGCGGGCCGCGACCGCCACGAACTGGCCCAGACGGTACTGGAAGCCCCGCTGATCGGCGGCCCACAGCTGGTCGTGCAGGAACACCCGCACCGTGTTGAACCCCGCCGATCGGGCCCAGCCCAACTCGGAGTCGATCCGCCGCAGATCGAAGGTGCCCGGCTGAAACATCTCGAGCTGATTGACCGCGGTGGAGGTGATGTAGTTGGAGCCGACCGGCCAACCCTGCGCCTGATACCAGCGATTAACCCGGTCGATCGACCACCGGCCGGGGTCCGCGCCGGCGAGCGGGAGCCGGCTCAAAGTGGGACCAGCCGCCAGCAGAAGGGGGAGCCCCAGTGCCGTTCGACGCTTCACGAAGTGACCATAGCTTCCAATCCCGTCGGCGGGCGTTCGAACGCCCGGCCTGTCGCCGAGCAAATCGGGCGGTGACACCCGGGGCGACAGCGGCCACCTAAACTGGCCGACTATGTCGCAGCACCTGAAGGATAAAGTCGTCGTCATCACCGGTGCCGGCGGTGGATTCGGCAAACTGATCGCCGAGAAGTGCGCCGCCGCCGGAGCCCACGTGGTCGGCGTCGACATCGGCGCCGAGAACCTTGCGGCCGTCTTCGACGGGATTCGCGCGGCCGGCCTGTCGGGCACCCATCAGGTCGCCGACGTCACCGACATCGAGCAGATGAAGGCCGCCGTGCAGCACGCGGTGCAGACCTTCGGCGCGGTGGACGTCATCGTCAACAATGCCGGCGTGATGCCGCTGGCCTATTTCGCCGATCACGACAAGGCCTGGCAGCACTGGCACCGGGCGATCGACATCAACATCAAGGGCGTGGTGAACGGCATTTCGGCCGTCTACGACCAGATGATCGCCCAAGGCCGCGGCCACGTCGTCAACATCTCGTCGATCTACGGCAACGCCGGTGTGGCCGGCTCGGGGGTCTACAGCGCGACCAAGGCCGCGGTCGCCGTCCTGTCGGACTCGCTGCGCAGCGAGGCGAAGGGGAAGATCAAGGTGACCACGGTCAAGCCGACCGGTGTGCTGGGCACCAATCTCGGCAGCGGCGTGGTCAACGGCTCCGCGATCATGGGCATCGTGGGATCACGCGGTGAGAGCTACATGCGGTCGGTCACCGCGTTCGCCGAGGGCACCTTGGAGCCTGAGCAGACCGACATCGACTCGGTGAAGTACTGGCTGATCACCCCCGAAGACCTCGCCGAGGCGGTGGTGCACGTCATCGACCAGCCCTGGGGCATCAGTATCAGTGACATCACCGTGCGAGCGAGCGGCGAAGACTACATCTACTGACTGATCGGAGGCGGCCCGTGCCTCACTGGGATACACCGGCTTACACCGCCGTCGAGGCCGCCCGGTATCACGCCGTCGGTTGGTGGTCGCAGACCACGCTGTCGGATGCGGTGCGCCGCAACGCCCGACGATTCCCTGCCCGGGACGCTTATCTGGACTATCTCGGCGCGGGCTTGACGTGGCAGGAATTCGACACCGCGGCAGACGCATTGGCGGCGCGGCTGGCCGGAGCCGGAGTGCGCACCGGAGACCGGATCGCGGTATGGCATCGCGACGCCGTGGCCATCCATGTGCTGTTCGTGGCGATCGAGCGCTGCGGGGCGATCGTGGTCGGTATCGGTGCCCGGGCCGGAACTCGTGAGGTGGCTGCGATTCTGGCCGCTTCGCAGGTCCGGCTACTGATCACCGATGAGCAGCGGCACGCCACCGCGGCAGGACTCGAGATCGCGACGGTGAGCATCGATGAACTGCAGGCTGCCGCCGAAATCGGGGTACCGGGTCCGCAACTCGGCGCCGATGACGTCTTCTTGATCAACTCCACCTCCGGCACCACCGGACTGCCCAAGTGTGTGGTGCACACCCAGAACCGTTGGCACTACTTTCACCAGCTGGCCGTCGCCAACGGGCGGTTGAGTCACGACGACGTCTTCCTGCCCGTCATTCCCACGCCGTTCGGCTTCGGGCTCTGGACCAGCCACACCACTCCGATCCACCTCGGCGCCACGGCAATCCTGTTGGACCGCTTCACCGCGGCCGCGACCTGTGCCGCGATAGCTCGTCATCGGGTCACCGTATTGTGCTGTGTCAGCACTCAATTGACCATGATGATGGCGGATCCGGCCAGCCGCGAGTTCGACTTGAGCTCGTTGCGGGTGGTGTTCACCGGCGGCGAGGCGTTGCCCTACCGGCCGGCCGCGGAGTTCGAGGAGCTGACCGGCGCGAAAATCCTGCAGTTCTACGGATCCAATGAGACCGGCGTGCTCAGCGCCACCACGCTCGACGACACGTTGCAGCGGCGGTTGCGCACCGGTGGGCGCATCGTGCCCGAGATGGCGGTCCGGTTGTTCGGCGGCGAGGACGGCAACACCGACGTGACCGACACCGGCCGGGGGCAGCCCGCCTGCCGTGGCCCGGCCACCAGCCTCGGCTATCTCAACGGAGTTGATCACGACAAGCTGTTCACCGCCGACGGCTGGATGCGGATGGGCGACATCTGCGAGATCGACGCCGACGGCTATCTCAGCGTCACCGGCCGGACGTCGGATTTCATTCTGCGCGGCGGCAAGAACATCAGCGCCGCCCAGGTCGAAGACGCGGTGATGACCCATCCGGCGATCGCGGTGGCCGCCGCGGTGCCGATGCGCGACGAGGTGTTCGGCGAGAAGGTGTGCGTCTACGCCGAACTCGCGGAGGTGGCGCGCGCGGGCGCCGGCACCTTGGAATTGGCCGAGCTTGTCGAACACCTGCTGGCGCTCGGGGTGTCCAAAGAGCTGTTGCCGGAACGCCTTGTCGTCATCGACGAGTTGCCGCGCTCATCCGGCGGCAAGATCGCCAAGGGACAGTTGCGCGAGATCAGCGGTCACTCGTAGCCTTCGTAAACCTGCGACGGCCCCTCGGGTGTGATGAGGTAGCCGACCGTCGCGACGTGCACATCGCCGACCGGGTCGAGTTCTCGATAACCGCCGATCACTTCGATGTCGTTATCGTGCAGACCGATCCGAAACCCGCCCCACAGGTAGGGCACCGGGAACCACAGTTGTTTTCCGGGCAGTTCGTGCAGCACCTCGACCGGGGGATAGCGGAGCATCTGGCGCAGGTCGCCGCCGCGAAACAGGTGTTGGATCAGGTCGTCGAGCACGGTGGTGAGCTGGGTGTTGAGCGCGGCGATCCGGTCGTGGTCGAGTGCGGCCGGGGGAGGCTTGAGCACCTCCAGCAGTTCGGCCGACCGTTGGTGCTCGACGGCCAGGTCATAGGCGGTGCGACCGGCGGCATCCGGTTGCGAGCGCAGCGCACCCTGCTCGATCAGCCAGGTCGCCACGTCGGGAGACGCGCCGTGCCAGCCGGCCTGATGCAGCACCGTCAGCCAGGTCTTGCCGCCGGGCCGCCACGACTTGATATCGACCACGTGATCACCGCGGTCGAGTTCCCGGATCACCGTGCTCCACTTGCCCCGCTTGGCCATGTCGGCCAGATACAACGCGGCTTGCGCCTGCCGGTTGCCCAGCAGCGAGCGGTCCATCACGCCCGGCCACAGCGGTGCGTTGTTGCGGATCTCGGCGTAGGTCGTCACGGTGCCATCTTCTCGCGGTTCGGGCCGCGATACCTGAGGTCGCGGCTATGGATCTGGGCCGTCGTCGAGATCGTCGTCGAGCAGTTCCTCCGGGTGATGCAGGTGGTTGATGCGTGGTGGGCTGGTGCCGTCGGTCCAGGCCAGTCGACCTTGCTCGGTGACCACGGTCTCTAGATCGCCACGGGTGGCACCGCCGTGGTCGCCGCCGCAGGCGAAGTAGAGCTCGTCGGCGTCGGTGCGCCCGCCGCGTGCCCAGTCGGTCGAATGGTGAACCTCGCAGTGGTAGCCGGGCTCCGGACAGTTCGGTCTGGTGCAACCGCGGTCGCGGGCGTGGCAGATGATCCGGTGATCCAGGGTGGCGATCCGTTTACTGCGGCCCAGATACAGCGGCCGCTCGGAGTGGTTGTCGAAGACCGCCAGGTAGTGAATCGAGTTGGCTGCCATGCGGATCAGATCACGCATCGGTAGGCGGCTGCCGCCACCGGTGCGGGCAGGTCCCGGCATCGGGATCTCCGGGTTGGCCATGGCGCGGGCCGCCTGGTCGAGGTCGGCGAGTTTGGTGGTGACGATGACCGTCACCGGTACACCGCGGTGAGTGCCCATCGCACCGGACTCGATGCCATGGCGCAGGGCCAGCTTCAGTGCGTCGTGGTCGCGTTGCCCCGACGAGCGGGTATCGCGTTCTTGAGCGCCCTCGGGCTGGCGGTGGCCGGGGCGAACCGCGGCGGTGACTGTCTCGAGGTAGGCGCGGGTTTCGGGGTCGATACAGCCGGACAGTGAGCTCATCCCGTCGGGGCCTTGGCGGCCCAGGACGAGATTGCGCCGCCGTGCCCGGTCTTCGTCGGTGAAGTTGCCGTCGGGATTGAGGTGATCGGCGATCGCGTGCCCTATCGCGGTCACGAAGGCGGCGTCCTGCTCGGAGGCGTGGCGCACCAGGGTGCGTTCGGCGGCCGCGCGATCGGCCGGTGCGACCTTCGCGGGCAGTTCGTCGAGGGCCTTGGTGACCGCCTTGATGTGGTCGTCACCGATACGGCCGTCCTCGACAGCGGCGGCGACTTCGGCAAGCTCCGGCGGGGCCGGCGGTCCGGTCAGGTTGCGCCGCGGCCGGATCCGGGCGGCGACGCGGAATCGGCGTCGGACCTCGGCCCGGGTGATACGCAGGCGCGACCACAGCAGGTCCGTGATCTTGGTGTCAGCGGGCAGTCGGGGGTCCTCGGCGCCGTCGGCGGGGTCGGCGATCTCGCCGAAGATGCGGTAGGACAAGCCGCGATTGACGCGGTGCTGAGTTTCGAGGTGTTCGGCGACTTCCACGCGAAACGCATTGCCGACCAGGTCGGTGTCAGCGCCACGGAGCCGGGCCTGGGCGTCGTCGATCAGAGCCAGGTCCGCGCGGATGGCCGCACGGGCGGCTGCGGCGGGAGGAAGGACCTGATCGGACACGCCTCCAATGTATCGAACAGATGTTCGAATATCGGAGGTCAAATTGTTGTCTGTGGATGAATCGGGCAACTGTGGATAGAGCCGGCCGTCGAGTGCTTCACCGGTTGTAATCCTGTCGGTACCGATGTTCGGCCGAGGCCGACGTGGACGGCATCGTAGCCGCCCTTCGCGCAGTGAAAAGTCGCGCCGTGCCGCACCCAGGAACTGTCAGCGGCGTTCGGTAGGGTCCGTCGGCGTGACCGCGAACGTGACCCTCAAACCGGTGAATGCCCGCCTTGCCGACGAACTGGAAGTAGCCGAACGGCAGGTCGCGGCGGCCGTCGCGCTACTCGACGAGGGGGCGACGGTGCCGTTCATCGCCCGCTACCGCAAAGAGGTCACCGGCAGCCTCAACGACGGGCAGCTGCGCACCCTGGAAGAGCGGCTGCGCTACCTGCGTGAGCTCGACGACCGTCGGGCCGCGGTGCTGTCCTCAATCGAGGAGCAGGGCAAGCTCACCGACGAGCTCAGGGCCGCGCTGTTGTCGGCCGACACCAAGGCCCGCGTGGAAGACATCTACCTGCCCTACAAGCCCAAGCGCCGCACCAAGGCGCAGATCGCGCGCGAGGCGGGCCTGGAGCCCTTGGCCGACCGGCTGCTCGCCGACCCCACCCTGGACCCCCAGCAGCTCGCTGCGGAGTACACCGGAGAGGCGGTCGCCGACACCGCGGCCGCACTGGAGGGTGCGCGCGCGATTCTGGTCGAACGTGCCGCCGAGGACGCCGAATTGGTGGGCGCGGTCCGGGAGAAGTTCTGGTCGGCAGGGTCACTGCGGACCATGCCGCGCTCCGAAGAGGCAGCGAAAAGTGCTGCGGCACAAAAATTCCGGGACTACTTCGAGTTCAGTGAAGCGTTGGAGACCATGCCGTCGCACCGGGTGCTGGCCGTGTTGCGCGGCGAGAAGGAAGACGCCCTGGCGCTGGCCTTCGACGGTGGCGACAACGAGCCCTACCAGGCGATGGTCGCCAAATCGCTGGGCGTGAACATGACCGCGCCCGGCCCGGCCACGCCCTGGCTGGCCGACACCGTGCGGTGGGCATGGGACACCCGACTGGCGTTCTCGGCGGCCGTCGAGGCCCGGATGCGGTTGCGCCAGCGTGCCGAGCAGGACGCGGTGGCGGTGTTCGCCAAGAACCTCAAAGACCTGTTGTTGGCGGCGCCGGCGGGCAACCGCACCACACTCGGTCTCGACCCGGGCTTTCGTACCGGGGTGAAGGTCGCCGTCGTCGACGGCACCGGCAAGGTCGTCGACACCTGCGCGATCTTCCCGCACCAACCGCAGAAGCAGTGGGATCAGGCCAAGGCGGCGCTGGCCGCACTGGTGGCCCGCCATGGTGTGGACCTGATCGCGGTCGGCAACGGCACCGCGTCGCGCGAGACCGACGCCTTGGCCGCCGAGTTGATCGCCGACCTCAAGGCGGCCGGCGCCCCGGCACCGGTCAAGGCGATGGTCAGTGAGGCCGGCGCGTCGGTGTACTCGGCGTCGGCCTATGCCGCCCATGAGCTTCCCGACCTGGACGTGACGCTGCGCGGGGCGGTGTCGATCGCGCGACGGTTGCAGGATCCGTTGGCCGAACTGGTCAAGATCGAACCGAAGTCGATCGGCGTCGGCCAGTACCAGCACGACGTGACACCGGGAACCCTGGCGCGCAGCCTCGATGCGGTGGTCGAGGACGCGGTGAACGCCGTGGGTGTGGACCTCAACACCGCCTCGGCCCCGCTGCTGGCCAAGGTGTCAGGGGTGTCGGAGTCGCTGGCCGAAGCGATCGTGGCGCACCGCGACCAGGCCGGGCCCTTCCGCAACCGGGCCGCCCTGCTCGACGTGCCACGGTTGGGCCCCAAGGCATTCGAGCAGTGCGCCGGGTTCCTGCGCATCCGCGACGGCGACGACCCGCTGGATTCCTCGGGGGTGCATCCCGAGGCCTACCCGGTGGTCCGGCGCATCCTGGACCGCGCGGGCGTCTCGCTGGCCGAGATCATCGGCGACGAACGAACGCTGCGATCGCTGCAACCCGGCGACTTCGCCGACGACCGGTTCGGGGTACCGACCGTCACCGACATCCTCGCTGAACTGGAGAAGCCCGGTCGGGACCCGCGGCCGGCGTTCTCCACCGCGACGTTCGCCGCGGGCGTGGAGAAGGTGGCCGACCTCAAGGTGGGCATGGTGCTGGAAGGGGTGGTCACCAACGTCGCTGCCTTCGGAGCTTTCGTCGATGTCGGGGTGCACCAGGACGGTCTGGTGCACGTCTCGGCCATGGCGGACCGCTTCGTCTCCGACCCGCACGAGGTGGTGCGCTCCGGTCAGGTGGTGAAGGTCAAAGTCGTCGATGTCGACGTCGACCGCCAGCGCATCGGGCTGACCCTGCGGCTGGGGGACAAGCCGGCGAACAAGCCCGCCGCATCCTCCCGGGGCCCGGGTGCCAAACCGGCTGCGCGCAGTGACAACGCCAAGCAGAATCGTGGGCGGCGTCCCGGCAACAGTGCCGGGCGTCGGGATGCGGCACCGGCAGGCGGGTCGATGGCTCAGGCGTTGCGTGACGCCGGATTTGGAAAGTAGGGACGGATGGCCACGGTAGACAGCTCATCCCTTGCGGCCGCGCGCAAGTTCGCCGACATCGTCGGGGCCGGCGCACTGCTGACCGGCGAGCAGATCGGCCCCGACTACGCCCACGACGAGGCGCTGGTCGGAGCACCGGTGACACCGAGCTACGTCGCCCGCCCGCAGACCGCCGAGCAGGTTGCGGCGTTGCTGGCCGCGGCAACCGAGGCGAAAGTTCCGGTGACCGCCCGCGGTTCGGGCACCGGCATGTCGGCCGGCGCGCGGCCGTGCCCCGACGGACTGCTGATCTCCTTCGAGCGGATGAACGCGATCCTGGAGATCGACACCGACAATCAGGTTGCGGTGGTGCAACCCGGCGTCACGTTGGCCGACCTCGACACCGCCACGGCCGAGGCGGGGCTGATGTACACCGTCTTCCCCGGGGAGCTGTCCGCCAGCGTTGGAGGCAACGTAGGTACCAACGCCGGCGGTATGCGCGCGGTCAAATACGGGGTGACGCGGCATAATGTGCTCGGCCTGCAGGCCGCGTTGCCGACCGGCGAGCTGATCCGCACCGGTGGGCGAATCACGAAGCTGTCCACCGGTTATGACCTGACTCAGCTGATCATCGGCTCGGAGGGCACCTGCGCGCTGGCTACCGAGGTCACCGTGCGGCTCTACCCTCGGCTCGGGCACTCCGCCACATTGTTGGCGCCGTTCCGCGATCTGCCCGCGGTGATGCGCGCCGTTCCCGCGGTGGTGCGCAGCGGAGTGGACCCGGTGATCCTCGAATACGTCGACAAGCTCACCCTGGCGGCGATCAGCTACTCGCAGAACCTGAACCTGGGGATCCCCGACGCGGTGCGTGAGAGCGCCGAGGCCTACCTGGTGGTGGGGGTGGAGAACCGAGACCGTGAGCGCCTCGAAGACGACGTGGCCATGCTGGGCGAACTGCTCGCCACGCTCGGCGCCGAGGATGTCTATGTGCTGGAGGGCAATTCAGCGCATGCCCTGATCGAGGCCCGCGAGAAGGCGTTCTGGACGGCCAAGGCCGCCGGTGCCCACGACGTCATCGACGTGGTGGTCCCGCGAGCCGAGATGCACCAGTTCCTCACCAAGGCACAGGGATTCGCCCAGGCGGCCGGGGCCGGTGTGGTCGGCTGCGGGCATGCCGGTGACGGCAACGTCCACCTGGCGGTGTTCTGCGCAGACGACGAGGTCCGCCACCGGCTGCTGCACGACATCTTCGCGGCCGCGATGGACCTCGGCGGTGCCATCTCCGGTGAGCACGGTCTGGGACGCGTCAAGACGCAGCATTTCCTGGAGCTGGAGGACCCGACAAAGATTGCGCTGATGCGCCGGATCAAGGAGGCCTTCGACCCCGCCGGGATCCTCAATCCGGGCGTGCTTCTATAGGCGGAAGATCGCGCCCATCCCGCGTACTTCGGTGCCCATGAAGAAAGGCAACCACATGACTAACGGAGCACAGGCCCTGATCGCCACCCTGGTCGACAGCGGAGTGCAGGTCTGCTTCGCCAACCCCGGTACCTCGGAGATGCATTTCGTGGCCGCCCTGGACTCGGTGCCGCAGATGCGCGGGGTGCTGTGCCTGTTCGAAGGTGTGGTGACCGGAGCCGCTGACGGGTACGCCCGGGTGGCCGCAAAGCCGGCCGCCACCCTGCTGCACCTGGGGCCCGGCCTGGGTAATGGCCTGGCCAACCTGCACAACGCCCGCCGCGCGCACGTGCCGGTGGTCAACGTCATCGGGGACCACGCCACCTACCACAAGAAGTACGACGCACCGCTGGAATCCGACATCGAGCCCCTGACCGACTGGACTCACGGCTGGGTGCGCCGCACCAACTCCGGTGACGACCTCGGGCGCGATGCCGCCGAAGCGGTCGCAGAGTCGATGGCCAGCCCGGCGAAGGTGGCCAACCTGATTCTGCCCGCCGACATCTCCTGGGAAGACGGGGCGCAGGCGGCCGGACCGGTCGAACCGGTTCCCGCGGCCGCCCCCGACGCACAGGCCGTCTCCGACGTCGCCGCGGTGCTGGGCAGCGGCGAGCCGGTGGCGATCCTGATCGGCGGGCCCGCTGTCGCCGATGTGCGCGCATTGGAGGCCACCGATCGGATCGTCGCCGCAACCGGGGCGCGTGCTCTGGTCGAGACCTTCCCGGCCCGGCTCGTCCGCGGGGCAGGGGTCCCGGCGATCGACCGGCTTGGTTACCTGGCCGAGCAGGCCGCGTTCCAACTCGACGGCATCAAGCACCTGGTGGTGGCCGGCACCCGGGCTCCGGTGTCGTTCTTCGCCTATCCCGGCAAGGCCAGCGACCTGGTTCCCGAGGGCTGCGTCGTGCACAACCTGGCCGGCCTCGAGACCGACGTGGTGGCCGCGCTGGAACAGTTGGCCGAAGCGGTGGCTGCCGGGGTGCAGCCGCGGCCCGCGCCCGCGGCCGTCCCCGACCTGCCGAGCGGTCAGCTGACCCCGCAGAACTGGGTGCAGGTGATCGGCGCGCTGCTGCCCGACAACGCGATCATCTCCGACGAGTCCAACACCTCGGGCCTGATGCTGCCCGCGGCCACCGCCGGGTCACCACGCCACGACGTGCTCACGCTCACCGGCGGGGCGATCGGGCAGGGGCTGCCGGTCGCGCTGGGTGCGGCCGTGGCCGCACCGGACCGGCCGGTGATCGCGCTGCAGGCCGACGGCAGTGCGGCCTACACCATCTCCGCGCTGTGGACGATGGCCCGCGAGAACCTGAACGTCACCACGGTGCTGATCAACAACAGCTCGTATGCGATCCTGCGCCTGGAGCTGGCCCGGGTGGGCGCTGAGGGAGGCGGCCCGAAAGCTAACGATCTGCTCGACCTGTCGCGGCCGAACATGGACTTCGCGAAGATCGCCGAGGGCTTCGGGGTGCCGGCCACGGTGGCCACCACCTGCGAGGAACTCGCCGAACAGTTCCGCCGCGCCGTCGCAGAACCGGGGCCGCATCTGATCGATGCGCGCATCCCGACCCTGTTCTGACCGAACGACGCCGCCTTGAACCCGTGCCGGCCGGTGCCGGTCCGGCCGAGCGGTTCTAGTTGACGCTCTGGCTGGCCGTGAGCCGGCTCGCCACGAATGTCGCGGCCTCCACGGTCTTGCCATCCTGCACGTACATCAGGTGCGGGACGACGCTGCCGCTGTCTTCGCAGTAGATGTCGCCGGTCAGGCAGAAGTCGATGGTTTTCGGGCGGTAGGACGAGGCGAGGACCGGCAGGGGACCGCCCCACAACGAGGTGGAGTACGGGCTCGACGGCGGGCCGAACAGGGCCACCGCGACCACGTGGTTGGCGACCGGCGCCGGCAGGGCATTACTGGACATTGCGATGACGCTGGCGCCCTGGGAGTATCCGCCGAGCACGAGCTTGGTCTTGGGGCAGTTGGCGACCGTCGCCTGAATGTGGGCGGTGGCGTCACTCTCGCCGAGCACCGCGCTGTTGCGGTAGTCGGTGCTCGCCGGGTACTCGACCGGGTAGACGTTGAGGTTGACGCCCGCCAGCTGCTCCTGCAACGAGCCGACGAAAGCGTCACCGACGTCACCGAGCCCGACGGGCTGACCGGAGCCGCGGGCGAACACCACTTCGGCGTCCGGGCAAGGCTCTGCGGTTGCGAGGGGAAGGCCGGCCGGCGCGGCCACCAAGGCTCCGGTGAGCGTCACCGCGGCAGCGAAGGTGCGAACAGTGTTACGCAAAGTCATCCTCAAATGCTGACATGTCTCGCTGGTGCCACTGGCCTGCGGGTCACCGATCAGCAAACCGCAAAGTCGGCCGCGTGGAGCGAAAACGGAGGTTAAAGCCGGTTTGCCGCGTACGCCGCGCCCTCGTCCGCGATGCCATCGTAGGCGCCGGGAGCGTGCGCTGAGAAGTTCAGTCCCTCGGAGCAGACCGGGTCCTCGGGCGCACACAGCTGGATGGTCTTGGCGGTGTATGCCGGGCCGATGACCAGGGGCGGTTGGCCGAGGAAATTCATCGCCCGCTCGTTCGGCGTGCCGAAGAGCACCACAGCGGCGACGTGGTCAGCCACTTCCGGGGGCATCGGCCGTGGTATGTCGACCCCTTCCACCCCGTCCGGGATGACGCTAGCGGTCGAGAAACCCATCACTGCGGCGCCCTGCGAGAAGCCGCCGAGCACCATCTTGGTCTTGGGGCAATTCGCCGCGGTGGCCTCGATGTGCGCGGTGGTGTCACGGATGCCCTGAATGCCGGTCGGCCAGTCGTTGGTGGCCGGGTAGTCGATGGCGTAGACGTCGACGGGCCGCTCGGGCAGCCGGTTCCGTAGTGAGTTGACAAATGCTTGCCCGGTCTCACCGAGGCCGACTTCCTCGCCAGTGCCTCTAGCAAACAAAACTTGGACATCGGGACAGGGATCCGCGAAGGCGGGGGGAGGGGTGGCGACGGTGCTGTGCAGCAGCCAAGTCAGGGCCAGAACAACACCGAGGGAGCGAAGGATCCGTCGTGGGTTCACCGGTACATGGTGGCATACGAAGCGCCCCGTGTGCAGCAGACACCCCAGGCAGTGAACATATTCGGTGGTAGCTGACCGAACCTCGTGGACCATGCTGAGTAGCTCATATCCAGGATCTGAGTCGCAACTGAGATAGGTTCAGAAGCGGCTTCCGGTTACCGGCTTGTGACCGTCGGGTGTCAGCGAGATGACCGCCGGCAATGCCTCCCGAGCAAACTTTGAAGCCAGGCTCGACAGGGAGTGCGTGCAGTGAATCCCCAGCATCGACGCGATCAGCGCGCCGACTGACACGTCGCAGAGCCAACCCGTGAGCAGTCCGGCGGCCCGGCCCGGCGCCGAACGCTCGGTAGGGGCTGCCCACCGCGGCACCCCCCGGCAACGCCCCGGCCACGCTCGCGGAAGCGCCGGCGTCGCGGCACCGGGCAACGCCAAGGGGCGGTGGCCCAGCGCTCGCATACGACCAGATGCCGAATGTCGGCCGCAGCGCTCGGCGCGACTTCTCCGGCGCACCAACAGCGCTGCAATACCGGATATATCGAACATTCATCGATAAAATTGCGCGGACCGGTGCGCTCTGACCGCCGGATGACACCGTGGATGGGACAGCATGGCGCAAGAGACAGGCCCCGCGTTGGGGATGTCCGTCGGGGCGACCACATTAGCGGCGGTTACCGCCGATCGCGCGATCACCCGTCGGCCCGTGCTGACGCTGTTCCGGGATCGGCCCTCCCAGATCGGCATGCCGTCGGAGAACTCCGCAGTGAGTTCCGAACTGCACGACCGTGGACTCGTAGTGACCGATTTCGTGGATCGCGTCGGCGGCGGCGGGCCCGTGGTGGCGAGCGACGGATCGACCCACCGTGCCGAGCAACTGCTCGCAGATGGATTGCACGCCTTGGCGTATGCGGTGACCGAGGGACGTCCCATCCCGCCCGCGGTAGCGGTCACCTACCCCGCGCATTGGTCACGCGACGCCGTCGGGGCGCTGCGCACCGCGCTGGCACGGGTTTCGGAATGGGCGCAGCATCCGGTGTCGCTGGTCTCCGACGCGACGGCTGCTTTGACTGCGCTGCAAGCGAATCCGGGCCTGCCCGAGCACGGGATCATCGCGGTGTGCGACTTCGGGGGGAGCGGAACCAACGTCACCCTCGTCGACGCGGAGCGCGGTTTCGAACCGATCAGTGCCACCCGGCGCAGCACCGTCTTCTCCGGCGACGTGATCGACCAGGCGTTGCTGGATCACGTGGTGGCCGATCTGGGTGGCAACGGCGACGGGCCTCCGACGGTGGGGTCGCTGACCCGGCTGCGCAGCCAGTGCCGTGACGCCAAGGAGCAACTGTCATCTGAGACGGTGGCCGAACTCGCGGGGTTCCACGGCGGCGTATGGCTGACCCGTGTCGAACTCGACGAGGCGCTGCGCCAGCCGCTCGAGGGCTTTTTCACCGTCCTGCAGAACACCTTGGCCGACAACGAAATCGGTCCCGATGCGCTGTCGGCGATCGTCTCCGTCGGCGGCGGAGCGAACATGCCGTCGGTCACGACCGGTCTGTCGCAACGCTTCGGGGTCGCCGTAATCAGCTCGCCGCGACCACAGTTGACGGCGGCGATCGGGGCCGCGCTGAGCGTTGCCGGCAATGTGGTGGCCGTTCCGAAGAAGGCGCCGCCGCCCGTGGCGCCGCCGCCGTTCCCGGAGTCGGTGCCGCCACCGGAGCATGCTCCACCACCGGTGCCCGACAGCGTCCCCGAGGCGGGGTTGCAACCGTTGGTGACTCCGCCGCCGCCGGCGAGCCCGGCACCCGCCGCGCCGCCGCAGCTCGCCGCGCCGGAACCCGAAGTGATCGGTGGCGGGCGTGGCGTGGAGTGGTATCGAAGGCCGGTCCCGGTGGTGCTCTTGGCTGCGCTGGTCGCGATGTTGCTGGGTACGGTTGCCGTTTTGGTGCTGCGGCGTGCCGCCGACACCGGACCGGGCACCAGCGAGCTGACGACGGTCTCGTCGTCGACGACGACCACCTCACCGCCAGCGACCTTCGAGCCGCCCCCGGCGTTCGCTCCCAGCCCCGAACCGATTCCGCCGACCGTGCCCGAGATTCCCGAGAGCTCGCCGTCGGAAACCGCCGAGATCCCCGTCAGCCCTTAGCGCTGCCTGGCAAGAACGATCAATGCCAGCGGGATCTGCACCTGCTCGGGGTGGCTCGCGAGCCGGGCGGCGACGCCGGCTTCCAAGTGACGCACGAAGTCGGCTGCGCGCGGATCGTCGGGGCCGCCGGCCAAGGCAGAGGCCAGCGTGGGGAAGACGGCGGCGCTGACGAAGGCGGCCCAGTGGGTGCCGAGCGCAGCCGCGTCGCCATCCAGCAGGTATCGGTCCCAGAACCGGTCCTCGGCGTCGAACACCTCCAGCCGCTCGATCGTCAGCGACTCGAACCGCCCGGCAGGGGCGAACGGCGCACGAAGTTCCTTCTCAGTGCGGCCGAGCACCGGAATCGACATGCGGGCCACTTCATCCCGCGTCAGTGTGCCGTCGTGCACCTGCTCGTCCAGGACCGCGACGATCGCATCGAGCAGCGGCTGGTAGCCCGATCGGCCGGCAGCGTCCACTGCGGCGGTCAACACCAGCAGCTTGCCGCCCGGACTCAACTCCCGGCCGCGGAACGCCACGAAGTCATGCCAATCCTGCGCGGCCTGGCGGGCGTAGGCGCGCCGCGCGTCGTCGTCGTCAGTGTGCGCGACATGGACGTGATCGGAGAACTCGGGCAGCTCCGCGGCGGTCCGGCGCAGCCACATGGTCGACCAGGACGTCCAGCCCAGATTGACGCTCTGCGAGGGCAGAATCTGGCTGTAGAACGAGCGTCCTACCGCCGAGGGGAAGCTGGCGGTGTCCCTGCGGACATAGCTGTCGGGATCGTCAGCCAGCGTCGTGAACAGCGCCGTGAAGTCGTTGTCCGGCAGGTCGGTATGGACCACCAACACGGCATGGTCGGTCCGGGTTCGCCGTCGGAACGCGGCGATGGCGGCCCCGATCGGAAGCAGTGAGTTGTAACCGGTGGCGGCCCCGTAGTCGGCGACGACGATCGGCCGCGGGGCGGCGGGCAGCGGAACCGTCGCCGCGAGCTGTGCGAAAACACCGGTCGCATGGGCCAGCCCGGCCGCCTGCAAGCGACTCGAGGGAGCGCCGCCGGGCTCGGGGCGGACGACGATACTCGACTCTGGCATGGCCACCTCCGACCCCGGCGAAACCGTCATCGATATCCACCACTGACCGTAGCGGCATCGGCAATCCGTGGCACACTTCCGTAAGTGGGCGCACAACGGGCGATCGGGCGCATTCCGCTCGTGGTGACAGCCGGCCTGATGACCATTGGGGTGATCGGCTTCGTGGTCGCGCTGATTCTCAACGTCTTTGTGCTGGACCGCTACGACGCTTATGGCGAAGTGCCGATCCCGGGCTCGGGCAGAGTGCATCTGCCGGCGGGTGAGGTGACGGTCAATCTTCACACCCGGGTCATCTCAAGTCCCACTGGCGGCGGACTGCCGGTCCCACCGATCAGCGTGACGGTGACACCACCGGATGGGGTGCCCGATCCGGAGTTCGAGGAAAGCATCGGGATGACCACCACGGTCAACAACGACAGCCGGCGCCGGTTGTGGCGGATAAACGTGGCCGAGGCCGGTGACTACCAGATCGTCACCGATGGGCAGGTCGGCGCCTACATCGCTCCGCGGCTGGCCTTCGGAAAACCTGCCGGCCACTCGGCGCTGCTGTGGGTGTTTCCGGTGATCTTCGTCCTGGGGCTGGTGAATCTGATCGCACGCCGGCTGTGGGCGGCGCCCCGTCGAAGCCCGTCGGTGGAGACGACCGACACGGGAGCAGACGTCAGCCACGGTCGGTTCGTTCCGGAGGGCGAGGGGATCCGGATCGCGCAGCTCAAAACGATAACGGCGCTGCGTGATTCGGGAGCGCTGACCGAGCAGGAGTTCGCCGAAGAGAAGCGGCGAATCCTGCGCGGGCACTGAGCTCGGTGGCGCTTAGTGGCCGCGCGCCACCCACTCGTCGTAATGGACCAGTTCGTCACCGATACGCGTGCTGTCGCCGTGCCCGGTGTAGACCACCGTGTCGGCCGGCAGTGCGCCGAGCCGCTCGGAGATCGACGCCAAGATCGTCGGGAAGTCCGAGAACGATCGGCCGGTCGCCCCCGGGCCGCCGCAGAACAAGGTGTCACCGCTGAACACCGCGCCCAGGTCCGGTACATGCCAGCACACCGAGCCCGGTGAGTGGCCGGGGGTGTGCAGCGCCCGCAATTCCAAGCCCCCGACAGTGAGCGTGTCGCCGTCGGCAACCGCCCGAAAGTCACTGTCCGGGTGCGTCATCTGCCACAGCATGTCGTCGCCGGGGTGTAGCAGCACCGGCGCGTCGAGCGCTCGACCCAGCTCCGGTGCCACCGTGATGTGGTCGTTGTGGCCGTGCGTGCACACCACCGCCACCACGTTGCGCCCGCCGACGGCTTCGACGATCGGGGCGGCGTCGTGAGCTGCGTCGAAGACCACCACATCGGAATCGTCACCGACGATCCAGATGTTGTTGTCGACTTCCCAACTGCCGCCGTCGAGTTCGAATGTGCCGTGGGTGATGACCCGCTGAATCGGACTGGCTGCGGTCATAGCACCACGACCGACCGCAGCACCTCGCCGCCGTGCATCCGCCCGAACGCCTTCTCCACATCGTTCAGCCCGATGCGTTCGGAGACGAACTTGTCCAGCGGAAGCCGGCCCTGCAGGTAGAGGCTGATCAGGGTGGGGAAGTCGCGCTCGGGCAGGCAGTCGCCGTACCAGGAGGACTTCAGCGAACCGCCGCGAGAGAAGAAGTCGATCAGCGGCATCTCCAGCTGCATCTCCGGGGTCGGAACGCCGACCAGCACTACGGTTCCGGCCAAGTCGCGCGCGTAGAACGCCTGCTTCCAGGTCTCCGGGCGCCCGACGGCGTCGATCACCACATCGGCGCCGAAGCCGTCGGTGAGATCCTGGATGGTCTCCACCGGGTCGAGCTCGCGGGCATTGATGGTGTGGGTGGCGCCGAAGTCACGCGCCCAGTTCAGCTTGGTGTTGTCGGTGTCGACCGCGATGATGCGCCGGGCCCCCACCAGGGCTGCCCCGGCGATCGCGGCGTCGCCGACACCGCCGCACCCGATCACCGCGACGGTGTCATCGCGGGTGACGCCACCAGTGTTGATCGCCGCACCCAGACCGGCCATCACGCCGCAGCCCAGCAGTCCGGCCACCGCGGGGTCAGCGCTGGGATCGACCTTGGTGCACTGACCTTCGTGCACCAGGGTCTTGTCGGCGAACGCCCCGATGCCCAGCGCCGGGGTGAGCTCGGTGCCGTCGGTCAGCGTCATGGGAACCGAGGCGTTGAAGGTGTCGAAGCATAGGTGCGGGCGACCGCGCTTGCAGGCGCGGCACTGTCCGCACACCGCGCGCCAGTTCAGGATCACGAAATCACCGGGCGCCACCGCGGTGACCGCCGAGCCCACCGACTCGACCGTGCCGGAGGCCTCGTGGCCCAGCAGGAACGGGTAGCTGTCGTTGATACCGCCGTCGCGGTAGGTCAGGTCGGTGTGGCACACCCCGCAGGCGGTGATGGCGACGACGACGTCGTTGGCACCGGGGTCGGGGATGACGATGTCGGTCACCTCGACCGGCTTGCCCTTTTCGCGGGAGATCACACCGCGCACTGTCTGACTCATGGGGCCACCCTATGTTGCCGGTGTGGCGTCCGGTGCGCTGGCTTGCGCGGCCGGCACGCCCGCGGCCGGGGTGCGGGTGTCGGCCCGCAGAAAGCTTCCGGTGCGTTGCGTGCCGAGCACGCTGGTGGGCTGACCGTCGAGGACCACTGCCCGGCCGGAGATGAACACGGCGCTGACGGCTTTGTCGTTGCGATTGACCATCCGGGACATCCCGCCGTAGGGCTCGAAGGATTCCTCGGCGTAGGCGTCCAGGGTGTCGTCGAGGTGCGCGGGGTCGATGACCACCACGTCGGCGCGGTCACCGACGCGCAGGTGACCGGCGTCGACCCGGTACCAGTCGGCGAGTTCACCGGTCAGCCGGTGCACCGCCTGCTCGACGGACAAGAACGACTGACCGGCCTGCTGGGCGTCGAGGACGTGGCGCAGCAACCGCAGGCCCATGTTGTAGAACGCCATATTGCGCAGGTGCGCGCCCGCGTCCGAGAAACCCATCTGGATGCCGGGTTCGGCGGCGAGTGTTTTGAGCACCTCGGGTCGGTCGTTGGAGATCGTGGTGTGCCAGCGCAGGGCGGTGCCGTGTTCGAGGACGAGGTCGAGGAAGGCATCGACGGGGTGCACTCCGCCGCGCTCAATTCCGACCTGCCCGAAGGACTTTCCGATCACCGAGGCGTCCGGGCAGGCGACGATCTCGGCATCGAAGAAGTCGCGGTGCCACACCCGCGGTCCATACTTGTTCTCGTAGTCCTTGCGGAAGCGTCGCCGGTAAGCCTCGTCCCGCATCAACTTGTCCCGCTCGAGTGACTCGCGCAGATGCAGTGCCTCGGCGCCCGAGCCGAACTCTTCGAAGATCACCAGATCGATGCCGTCGGCGTACACCTCGAACGGCACCGGCAGATGCTGCCAGCGGAAATTGGCGCCCAACTTATTGAGCAGGCGTGATGTTTTGATGATGGTCGGGATCGCCAGGCGGTTGCTCTTGACGTCGGCGGCGGCCAGCAGAGTGGTTTTGAGCGGCCGCCGGAATATTCCCAGGGCCTGGGCCAGCTGTGACACCACATCGAACGGGTTCTTGACGTCCGGACCCGCCTGCAGGATTCGTCCGCTGCGGCGCAGCTTGGACTTGAGCCGGCGCAACTCCTTGGGCTTGGCGTACGTCGACGGCAACGTCCGCGAGCGGCAGACCTCGCCGTCCATCTTGTCGAAAAGCAGCTGTTGGGAGGACATTCCGACGAATCCTGCCTGCAGTGCCTCGTCCAACATCTGTTCCATGCGGGCCTGCTCGGCCGCGGTGGGCCGCTCATCGGAGCGGGTGGCGCGGTCCAATCCCATGGTCGCGGCGCGCATGTCGGAATGTCCGATAAGCGCCGTCACATTGGGGCCGAGCGGCAGCTTCTCCAGGCTGGCGATGTAGTCCGCACAACTCGACCAGGTCTTGTGCGCATCGATGGTGTCGACCACGTACTGGCGCGGGATGGCCTCGACCCGGCCGAACAGGTCGCCGGCGTCCTGGCCGTCGACGTGGATGGTGGACAGCGAGCACGAGCCCACCAGCACCGTGGTCACGCCGTGTCGCACCGACTCCGACAGCGCGGGGGCAAGCAGTATCTCGACGTCGTAGTGCGTGTGGATGTCGAGCAGTCCGGGCGTCACCCATTTGCCGGCCGCGTCGATCACCTGGTCGCAGCCCGACTCGTCGAGTGGTTCGGCCGAGATGGCGGCGACGTGTCCGTCGCGGATGCCGATATTGCGGATCGCCGACGGCGCCCCGGTGCCGTCGAACCACCGACCGCCACGGATCACGGTGTCAAAGCTCACGGGTATTCCTTTCCGCCGAATGCCGTTCCAGCATGTCTCGCAGGGCGGGCGAAGTCTTGACATCTGCGGACATTTCTTTGATATTTGCGGACATGTCGGTGGTGCGCGGCACCGCACTGTCCGGATACCCGGAGCTGGTCACCGAGCTCGGCGGTGATCCCGTGGCACTGCTGCGAGCAGCCGGGATACCGGACGGCTCGGTCGGAGCCCACGACGTATTCGTGCCGTACCGCGCGTTGATCCTGGCCATCGAGGGCGCAGCGAACGCGACCGTCTGCCCGGATTTCGGGCGCCGGCTGGCCCTCCGTCAAGACATCGGCATCTTCGGGCCGCTGGGTGTGGCCGCACGCACCGCGGCCACCGTCGGCGGCGGCTTCTCGATCGTGGAGCGGTTCTTGTCCGCCTACAGCCCGGCGATCGCGGCGCGCATCATGCCGGGCGCCCGGGCCGGCGGTTCAGCGAGGCTCGACGTAGGGGAGGGGAAGCCGGGACCGCCGCAGGCACCAGGCGAATCGTTCTATGCGTTCGAGGTCCTCATCGAGCGCTCCCCGCCGCATCCGCAGACCACCGAGCTGTCGCTGGGAGTGTCGCTGGGGATCATGCGGATGATGTTCGACGCTCCGTATGCGCCGCTGTCCGTGCACCTACCGCACGAAGCGCTCACCCCGGTACGCGACTATGTGGCCTACTTCGGCTGCCGCCCCTATTTCGCGCAGCCGGTCGCCGGTTTCACCATCCGTACCGTCGATCTGGACCGCCCCCTGCACCGGGACGACCAAGCGCATGAGGCGATGGTGCGCTATCTCAGCGGCATCACCGCAGAGTCGCCGGGCATCGCGGGCTCGGTCCGCGCGATGGCGCTGCAGCTGTTGCCCACCGGCGCCGTGAGCCTGGAGCTGATCGCCGGCCAGCTGGGCCTGCACCCCAAGACGCTGCATCGGCGGCTGGCCGCCGAGGAGACTACGTTTGCGGCACTGGTCGACGGCGTCCGCCGCGATGCCGCCCATCGCTATCTGCACGACACCGACATCAGCCTGGCGCACCTGACCCGCGAACTCGGCTACGCCGAGCAGAGCGTGCTCAGCCGGTCCTGCCGGCGTTGGTTCGGGTGCAGCGCGACCACCCACCGCAAGGCGGTCCGTGCGGCGACCGGGTTCGACGGCCCCGGTGGCTGATGGCGGTGACCTGACCCCTGGGAGCGGGAGGTGCCCCCCTCGCCCGGCTTCGCCGCGCTCGCAGTCCCCGCTTAGGCTGACCAGCGATGTCCGCCGCAGACGCTCTCGCCGCCCTCGACGACTGGCCGGTCGGTCACGCGGCCGCCGCCGTGATCGGCCCGAACGGGGTGTTGGCCACCCACGGCGATACCGCGCGGCCGTTCTACCTCGCGTCGGTGACCAAACCCCTGGTGGCGCGGGCGGTGCAGGTCGCGGTGGAGGAGGGGGCCGTCGAACTCGACACCCCGGCCGGGCCGCCGGGCGCCACGGTGCGGCATCTGCTGGCGCACGCTTCCGGGCTCTCGGCGGACTCTGATCGGGTGCTGGCCAAACCCGGCACGCGGCGGGTGTACTCCAACCACGGCTTCGCGGTGCTGGCCGAAGCCGTGCAGCAGGCGTCCGGGATCGAATTCGGCCGCTACCTGGCCGAGGCGGTGTTCGAGCCACTGGGCATGACGGCCAGCCGGCTGACGGGGGGAGCGCCGGCGGCTGGATTCGGCGGTACCTCCACCGTCGCGGACCTGGCCGCCTTCGCCGGCGACCTGCTGACGCCGGTCACGGTGTCGCCGCAGCTCCACGCCGAGGCCACCCGCGTGCAGTTTCCCGGCCTGGACGGGGTGTTGCCGGGCTATGGGCCGCAGCGACCGAACGACTGGGGGCTGGGCTTTGAGATCCGGGACGGCAAAACACCGCACTGGACCGGGGCCGGCAACTCGGCGCGGACCTTCGGCCACTTCGGCCAGTCAGGCACGCTGATCTGGGCTGATCCGGCCATCAAGCGGGCGCTGGTGGTGCTCACCGACCGCGACTTCGGGGACTGGGTCACCGGCCGATGGCCGGCGCTGTCCGACGCCGTGGTAGCCGCGGCCAGCCGGGACTAGCCAACAGGCGTCACACAAGGCACAATAGACACATACAACACTGAATACACTCCCGTTTCTGCAGCAACATTGCTCAAGCTCGGTCCCACCAGGTCGTTGGGGAAGACGTCCCTCGTGGATCCGAAGGAGCAACTGATGCGCGCGACGAATCAATTCGCCGACGTGACCAGCGGCGTGGTGTACATCCATGCCTCGCCCGCGGCGGTGTGCCCGCATGTCGAGTGGGCACTGACCTCGGCTTTGGGTGCCCGCAACGGCCAGGCCAAGCTCAACTGGACGCCGCAACCGGCCATGCCAGGACAGCTGCGAGCCGTGGTCAACTGGGTCGGTCCGGTGGGGACCGGCGCCCAACTGGCCAGCGCGCTACGCTCCTGGTCGGTGTTGCGCTTTGAGGTCACCGAGGACCCCAGCGCCGGAGTCGACGGCCAGCGGTTCAGCCACACGCCGCAGCTCGGCCTGTGGAGCGGGACGATGAGTGCCAACGGTGACGTGATGGTCGGGGAGAACCGCCTGCGCACGCTGATGGCCGCCGGGGCGGACGCGCTGGCCGCGGAGCTCGAGACGGTGCTGGGCACCGCTTGGGATGAGGCCCTGGAGGCCTACCGTGACGGTGGCGACGGCGCAGAGGTGTCTTGGCTCAGCCGTGGTGTGGGGTAGCTCACAGGATTCGCTCAACTCGCCGATAGTTTTTTCTTAGGGTAGACTCGCTCGCGCGTTGCTCCTGTAGGCGCGCGTTGTTCCTGTTGTCTCCCGTTGTTCCTGTTGTCTCGGCCTGTGCTCAGCGCCTGCGCTGTTCCATCGAGGCGTATTCGGTGCGCGCTGTTTCTCGGTGTCAAGGAGAGATCATGTCGGCCCTGACGCGCTCGGTCGCGATCGCCAATGTGCCGTTGGTGGCCGCCGGGTTGATCACCGCCAGCTCGGCCGCACCCGAGATCATCACCACGCCAGGTGTTGCCACGTCAGGTGTCGCCGTGCAGTTGACCGCTGACGGAGACCTGGCCAACGTGCCGCTGAACCTGCTCTACGCCATCATCAACATCCCGGCCAACGCCCTGAAGGCCATCGACGCATTCGCCTACGCGCAGTTCTTCAGCGGCCCGTGGTTCGTCCCGAGCGCGACGAACATCTGGGGCATCGACCTCGGCGACCCGCAGCGAATCCAGGCAGTGGTCGACATGCTGATCCCGATTCCGGCGTTCTCGAAGCCGTTGGGTGAGCAGTTGATCGGCTTTCTGCAGGCCCAAATACCGAGCCACACTGCGTGCGACACCATGTTCTGCAGCCTCGAAGGTTGGCTGGCGCTGTTGCAGGGCTACGGGCGGGTGCCGATCTCGGAACTCCTGAACGGCTACACCTTCCCGACAGAGGGCCCGACCATCACCGACCCGCACGGTGCGGTCGAGGGTGCGTTGGGTTTCCCCGGTACGACTATCGGTTCGGACGGCTCGGACGTCTACCCGTGGGCCGGCACGACGTTCACCTTGGATCTCGGCAAACCGTGGGCGGATCTCTGGGCCAGTTTGACTGCCGACCCATCGGAGCACCCGCTGGTGCCGATGCCGAACATCTTCCAGGTGCTGATCGACTTCGCGACGTCGTGGTCGGTGATGCTGAATCCGTTCCTGCCCGGCGGCACCTACATCCCGGCTTTCCCATGGCTGGACACGGCCGCCCCGGCGGCTGCCGACTTCACCACCTGGGTTGACGAGGTGGTCGGTCAGCTCGGCGACCTGTGGAGTTCGCTGATCTCGTGAGAGCGATCAGGGCGCACGCAGTATCTGCAGTGCACCGGGCACCGCCGACACCGTCACCGGCAGCGGGGCCACGTAGTCGCCATCGGCGTAGGCGTTGATCCCCGGGCACTCCACCCGGATCGACTTCGCCCGCCGCGTGCTCACCTCGTCGAGCAGCACATGGGTGCCTTTGAACACGGTGGGGAACAGGCGAATCAGCTTGGTCCGCGACCCCGAGTGCACCATGGTGACGTCTAGCAAGCCGTCGCCATGATCGGCGCCCGGACAGATCAACATGCCGCCGCCGTAGCTGCGGGTGTTGCCGAACGCCGCCAGCGTCAGCTCGATGTCCAGCGGCGCACCGTCATCGAAGGTCAGCCGGAACGGCAGCAGTCGCAGCTTGGACATCTCCGCGACCATGGCGAGGTTGTAGCGCATCCGGCCGTGCGGCCAGCGCATCCGGTTGACGCGGTCGCTCACCAGCGAATCGAATCCGGCGGCCATCACGGTGCCGAACCAGCACACCGCGCCGCCGTCTTCGACGATGCGTCCCAGATCGATCGTCTCGGTCTGTCCTTCGGCGACGACGTCGGCGGCCGCCTCGGGATCGCCGGTGGGCAAACCGTATTCGCGGGCGTGGTCGTTGCCGGTGCCGGCCGGAATGATCCCCAGCGGCACCTCACCGAGCGCCAATGACTGCAATGCCAGCGAGATGACGCCGTCGCCGCCGGCCACCACCACGGCGTCCGTTCCGGCGGCCAGGGCCTCATCAAGGAGCTGCCGTGCGTGGTGAGCATCTGAGCCGACGATGTGGTTGACGTTGACGCCGAGCTGCTGGAACCGCGCCAGCGCCCGCTCGGCGGCATGCCGGGCGTTGCCGTGCCCGGCCGCCGGGTTGGTCAGCAGCGTGATCCGGCTGATCTGGCGCGACGTCATGGAATCAGTTTGCCGGGGTTGAGGATTCCGGCCGGGTCCAGCGTGGCTTTGACCGCTCGCAGCACCTGCACGCCCAGTTCTCCCACCTCTTCGCCCATCCACGGCCGATGATCGGCGCCGACGGCGTGGTGGTGGGTGATGGTTCCGCCTGCCCGCATGATCGCGTCGCCCGCAGCGACTTTCGCCGCCTGCCACTGTTCGATGGGATTGCCGCGCTGACCCGCCACCACGGTGAAGTACAGCGATGCGCCGGTCGGGTAGACGTGCGAGATGTGGCACAACACCAGGGCGGGTGTCCCGCTGTCGCCCAGTGAGGTGGTCAGTGCTTCGGTGACCGCTGTCTTGAGGGTGGGCACGCGCGCCCAGTCGGTGGCGGTCTCCAGCGTTTCGCACAGCGCGCCGGCGGCCAGCAGCGAATCTCGCAGGTAGGGCGCGGAGAATCGGCCGTGTTCCCAAGCCCGCGCCGGCTCTTCGCCCAGTGACGTGCCGCCGTGCGCGGCCAGTACCGCCCGGGTCTCGGCATGCCGGCTCTCGGTGTGCTCGGCCGTCCCTTCGAACAGGGTGATCGCCAGGCAGCCACCGGTGATCTGTTGCTCGCCGATCTGCTCGGTGGTGGCCAGGTTCACGCCCGTCTCGGCTTCGTCGGACAGCCGGATCACGGTCGGTCCGGTGCCGGTCTGGGTGACCGCGCGCAGTGCCGCTGCGCCGGTGGCGAAGTCGGGGAACGACCACGCCTCATAGCGGGTGGTTGCCGGCGCCGGATGCACCCGCACCCGCACCCGGGTGATGACACCGAACACGCCCTCCGACCCCAGCAGGAGCTGGCGCAGGTCCGGCCCGGCGGCCGAGGCGGGGGCGCGGCCCAGGTCCAGCACGCCGGCCGGGGTGATCATCCGCAGGCCACGCACCATGTCGTCGAATCGGCCGTAGCCGGCCGAGTCCTGACCCGATGAGCGGGTGGCGGCGTAGCCGCCCAGGGTGGCGAACTGAAAGCTCTGCGGAAAATGGCCCAACGAGAAGCCGCGCTCGCCGAGCAACCGCTCGGCGTCGGGCCCGGTCACTCCGGCGCCGAATTCCGCTTCCCCGGAGACCTCGTCGAGGTTGAGTAGGTGATCGAACCGGCGCAGATCCAGGCACAGCACGGCGGAGAAGTCGCCGCGGATCGGGTCGAGCCCGCCGACGACACTGGTGCCGCCGCCGAACGGAACCACCGCGATGGCGTGCTGGCTGCAGTAGCTC
This sequence comes from Mycobacterium sp. UM_Kg27, assembly GCF_000972905.1. Taxonomy (NCBI): domain Bacteria; kingdom Bacillati; phylum Actinomycetota; class Actinomycetes; order Mycobacteriales; family Mycobacteriaceae; genus Mycobacterium; species Mycobacterium sp. UM_Kg27. The sequence goes on along the minus strand of NZ_JRMM01000001.1, from coordinate 56,851 downwards.
AACACCGCCGCGACTTCGTCGTCGCTGCCGGGCAACAGCACCGCGTCGGGCGCATCCTGGGTGGCGGAACTATTGCGCCGCAGCAGATCCAGGGTGGACTTGCCTCCGGCGTGCAGTAGTCGTGCGGTGTGATCGGTGCGGCAGAAGCCAGCGCCGACGATCGCCGCCAACGCGGCGTGGTCAGCTTCGGTCAATGCCGACGGCGTGAGCGACACCTGGTTCGGATCGCGCTCCGGGGAGCTCGTGCCGTCCACCCCCAGGGCGGCCTTGAGCAGTTGACGGATGCCGTCGCTCAAAGGCTTGGCCGCTGCCGGATCCCCCCAGGCGTTCCACTTCATCGGCGGGGTCAGGGCATCCTGGGTATCGGCCTGCGTCATGCGTTACAGTATTACATATGCTGTCAACTAGTAATGACGAGCAGGTGGAGGTCGGGGAGCGCATCCTCGATGCCGCCGCGAGCTGCCTGCTCGCATTGGGCATGGAGCGGGTGACCCTGGCGGCCATTGCGCGGCGTGCCGGGGTGAGTCGCCCAACGGTGTACCGGCGGTGGTCGGACAGCCGCTCGGTGATCGCGGCGCTGCTGACCGCACGGATCACCGCGGCGTGGACCGAGCTCGAGCAACCGGGAACCGGGCGTGAGGCGCTGGTGAAGCGCATCGTCGCGGTTGCGGCGCGGCTGCGCCATGACGAGGTGGTGATGCGGGTGCTGCACCACGCACCGGATCTGGCGATGGTCTACATCGCCCAGCGGATGGGGGCCAGCCAGCGGCGGCTGATCGACCTGGTGGCCGGCGAACTCGGCGGCGCCCAGGCCGCCGGCAGCGTGCGAGCCGGCGACCCGCGTGAACTTGCCGCGATGTGTCTGCTGATCACCCAATCGGCGATCCAGTCCGCGCAAGTCGTCGCGCCGATCCTCGACGAGGACGCGCTCTCCGTCGAACTGGCCTACACACTGAACAGGTATCTCTCCTGATGCCCGATAACGCCGCGCTCAACTCCGCCCGCCGCACTGCCGAACTGACCGCGCTGGCCGACGGCGCACCGGTTGACATCGTCGTGATCGGCGCGGGTATCACCGGCGCCGGCATTGCCCTGGACGCGGCCACCCGCGGGCTACGGGTGGTGTGCGTGGACAAGCAAGACCTGGCGTTCGGCACCAGCCGGTGGAGCTCCAAACTGGTTCACGGCGGACTGCGCTACCTGGCGACCGGCAATGTGGGCATCGCGCGGCGCAGCGCGATCGAACGCGGAATCCTGATGACCCGCAACGCGCCGCACCTGGTGCGGGCGATGCCGCAACTAGTCCCGCTACTGGGGTCGATGCCGCGACGGGATCGGGCCCTGGTGCGCACCGGATTTCTCGCCGGGGATGCGCTGCGCCGGTTGGCGGGCACACCGGCGACGGTGTTGCCCCGCTCGCGACGGGTCTCGGCCGAGCATGCCGTGGCGCTGGCGCCCACCGTGCGCCGCGACGGCCTCGACGGCGGCCTGCTGGCCTACGACGGGCAATTGATCGACGACGCCCGGCTGGTCACGGCGGTCGCCCGCACCGCGGCCCAGCACGGCGCGACGATCCTGACCTACGTGGCCGCATCGCACGCCACCGGCGACACGGTTCGGCTGACCGATCAGGTCTCGGGTGAGTCCTTCGACGTCACCGCCCGGGCGGTGATCAACGCGACGGGCGTCTGGGCCGCCGACATCGATGCGGCACTGCGGCTGCGGCCGAGCCGCGGAACGCACCTGGTGTTCGACGCGGCCGCCTTCGGCAATCCGACCGCTGCGCTGACCGTGCCGATTCCTGGCGAGCTCAACCGGTTCGTGTTCGCTATGCCCGAGCAGCTCGACCGGGTGTATCTGGGCCTCACCGACGAAGAGGCGCCCGGGCCGATTCCCGACGTGCCGCAACCCACCTCGGCGGAGATCTCGTTCCTGTTGGACACCGTCAATACCGCGCTGGGCACCGCCTTGAGCACGGCCGACGTCCGCGGCGCCTACGCCGGGCTGCGACCGCTCATCGATACCGGAGCAGGCCGCACCGCGGACGTCTCGCGTAATCACGCTGTCATCGAATCGCAGGCGGGTGTCTTCAGCGTGATCGGGGGCAAGCTGACCGAGTACCGGCACATGGCCGAAGACGTGCTGGACCGGGCCGTGCGCCAGCGGGCGCTGCCGGCCGGGCCGTGTCGCACGCGGGACTTGCCGCTGATCGGTGCACCCGAGAACCCGGGAGCTTACGTTCCGTTGACGGCTGCTCTTCCCAAGTCGCTGGTGCTGCGCTACGGCCGGGAGGCAGCCAATGTGTTGGCCGCCGCCACCTGCGAGCGGCCCGCAGAGGCGGTGGCCGAGGGCATCGACGTGATCCGTGCCGAGTTCGAGTATGCCGTCAGCCACGAGGGTGCGCTGACCGTCGAGGACATCGTGGACCGACGGACCCGGATCGGACTGGTGGCCGAAGACCGCGACCGCGTCGTTGAGGTGGCGCGCGAGTTTGTCGCGGCCGCCGATTGAGTTGAGCTGCAACGCCGAAGCTCGGAGTGTCGGCTTTCGGGACCCAGTACGTCATCGTATGGCGCCATTGCCGGTGGTGATCGCACTGGTTGGCTAAGGGCGGCCACGCAGAATGAGATCCCGCACCGCTGAACTGGTGTGGGGCTGCCACAGCGCCTGCAGGGGCACCAGCAGCGGCTCGTCGAGGTCGACCACGGAGACGGCGCCGTCGAGGGCCGGGCCGGGCGGTGCGGTGACGAACGCGACGGCGCGCTCGGTCAAGGCCGCCGTCTCGGGCGGGCAGCCTTGCACCCGGCTGACCCGATACTGCGGCTCGAACCCGGCACGCCGGCAGGCGTTGATCAGAAAGTCGCTGTAATAGGAGGCTCCCGGCGGCGCCCAGAGCGCGATCAGTTCGTCGGCGAGGTCGGCGATCCGGATAGCGGAGCGTGCGGCCAGTGGGTGATCGGCGGGTACGGCGGCGCGCAGCGGGTCGTAGCCGATCACCGCGCCGGCCAGCAGTTCCTGGGGCACCACGGCGCGGCGCAGCGCCAACTGCACGGCACCGTCGCGCACCCCGGCGGTGAGCAGGTCGGGAAACAGCTGCACGACCGTGAACGACGTGTCTGGCGAGGCGGCGATCGCCGCGTCGATCAGGACGTAGACGTCGTGATTGCTGATCGCAGGGGAGTGGCCGACCACGAATTCATCCGGTTGAGCGCTGGCCGCGGCGCGCGTGTGTGCCGTCAGGGTTCTCGCCGCCGCCAACAGCGAGCGGCCCTCTTCCATTAGGGTCTGTCCGGCCGGGGTCAACGTGATGCGGCGCCCGGAGCGCACCAGCAGCGTCACGCCGATTTCCTTCTCCAGCTGGTGCACCGAATGCGACAGTGCCTGCTGCGACAGGTGCAGCTCCTTGGCCGCGCTGGTGAAGCCGGCGAACTCGGCGACGGCGATGAAGTGGGTCAAGCGGCGCAGGTCCGGGACCGAGAACATCAGCTCATGCTATCCACAAACAAAGCTTGTCGATTGCGCGTATAACACTGTTTTTCATTTGTGTATTGCCCGATTAGTTTCGTGTTCAGACATAGGAGGGGACATCCATGAGTGATTTGACCGGAAAGTCGGCAGTGGTGGCCGCGGGGGCCAAGAACCTCGGCGGGCTGATCAGCACCACACTGGCCTCACACGGCGTCAACGTCGCGGTGCACTACAACAGCGACAGCTCCGAGCCCGACGCCGACAAGACCGTGGCAGCGGTGCAGGACGCCGGCGCCAAGGCGATCAAGGTGCAGGGCGACCTGACCGTTCCGGACAATGTCACCGCCCTCTTCGACGCTGCGGCCAACGCGTTCGGCGGCCTGGACTTCGCGGTCAACACCGTCGGCAAAGTGTTGCGGAAACCGATGTTGGAGACCACCGAGGCCGAGTACGACGCGATGTTCGACATCAACGCCAAGTCCGCGTACTTCTTCTTGCAGGAGGCCGGCAAGCGCCTCAACGACAACGGTTCGGTGGTGACGATCGTGACCGCGCTGCTGGGGGCGTTCACCGACGGATACTCCACCTACGCGGGCTCCAAGAGCCCGGTGGAGCACTTCACCCGGGCGGCGGCCAAAGAGTTCGGGACCCGGGGAATCAATGTCAACAGCGTCGCGCCCGGCCCGATGGACACCCCGTTCTTCTACCCGCAGGAGACACCGGAGCGCGTCGAGTTCCACAAGTCGCAGGCCATGGGCAACCGGTTGACCCGGGTCGAGGACATCGCGCCGCTGGTGGTGTTCCTGCTCGACGGCGGCCACTGGATCACCGGACAGACCGTCTTCGCCAACGGCGGCTACACCACCCGGTGAGCCGCTTACAGCGGGATGTTCTTGTGGCGGCCGCGACGGGCGGGTGCTTCAGCCAATGCCTGGGTGATCTTGCCGCGGGTGTGTGAGGGGTCGATCTTCTCGTCGACCACACCGATGTCGATGGCGCTGTCCACGCCACCGGCGATCCGCTCGTGCTCGGCGGCCAGCTCCTCGTGCAGCGCCTCGCGCTCGTGGTCGGGCGCTGCGGCCAGCTTCTTCTTGTGCAGGATGCCGACCGCGGCCTTGGCGCCCATCACCGCGACCTCGGCGTCCGGCCAGGCGAACACCTTGGTAGCGCCCAACGACCGCGAATTCATCGCAATGTAAGCCCCGCCGTAGGTCTTGCGGGTCACCAGCGTGACGCGGGGGACGGTGGCCTCACCGAACGCGTGCAGCAACTTGGCACCGCGGCGCACCACGCCACCCCATTCCTGGCCGACACCCGGCAGGTAGCCCGGCACGTCGACGATCACGATCAGCGGAATCCCGAACGCGTCGCACAACCGCACGAAACGTGCCGCCTTCTCGGCGCTCTCGGAGTTCAGGCAGCCGCCCAGCCGCAGCGGGTTGTTGGCCAGCACGCCGACGGTGCGACCGGACAGCCGACCCAGTCCGACGACCATGGACGGCGCCCACTTGGCCTGGAACTCATCGAACGGAGCGTCCGAGTCGAGCAGCCCGTTCACCAGGGGGTGCACGTCGTAGGCGCGTCGCGCCGACTCCGGCAGCAGCGCGTGCAGGTCGATCTCGCCCGCCTCGGCCTTATTGCGGTCGAAATGGCCCTGCTGGCAGAACAACCCGACCAGGCGGCGGCCCCGCTCGTAGGCGTCGAGCTCGTCGTCGGCGACGATGTGGCACACGCCGGACTTCTTGTGGTGGGTGTCGGGGCCGCCCAGCGCGGCCATGTCCACGTCCTCACCGGTGACGCTGCGCACCACGTCGGGGCCGGTGACGAACACCCGGCCCTCCGGTGCCATCACGATGACGTCGGTCAGGGCCGGGCCGTAGGCGGCGCCGCCGGCGGCGAAACCGACTACCACCGAGATCTGCGGGACGAATCCGGACGCCCGGATCATGGCCTCGAAGACGCGTCCGACCGCGTGCAGGGCTCGGACGCCCTCGGCCAGCCGGGCACCGCCGGAGTGCCACAGTCCCACGATCGGGCTCTGCTCGGCGATCGCGGTGTCGTATGCGTTGACGATGTGGTCGCAGCCCTCGATGCCCATCGCACCGCCCATGACGGTGCCGTCAGTGCAGAACGCGATGGTGCGCACTCCGTTGACGGTGCCGCCCGCGGCCAGCACGCCGGAGCGGTCACGCTCGTGCAGCAATTCCACGGTGCCGTCGTCGAAGAACGTCGACAGACGCAGCAGGGGATCGCGCGGGTCGAGCGATTCGCCCACCGTTTCGGGAGCCATAGTCGTCATCGCGCCTCTCCTTGATTTTTGATCGCGGGTCTCGCTTCTGGTCCCTCTACGGCCTTCAGTACCGGCCGAAGACGAGTGCGACGTTGTGCCCGCCGAACCCGAATGAGTTGTTGATCGCGTACTCGTAATTGCCCGGGCGCGGTTCGCCCGCGACCACATCCAGGTCGATCTCGGGGTCGAGGTTCTCCATGTTCCGGGTCGGCGGGATGACCTGTTCACGCAGGGCCATCACCGTCAGGATTGACTCGACCGCACCGACCGCGCCGACGGAGTGGCCGAGCGCCGCCTTGGGTGCGTACACCGCGGCGTTGCCGCCGTGCGGGCCCAAAGCGAGGTTGATCGCGTGGCCTTCTGCCACGTCACCCACCGTGGTTCCGGTGGCGTGCGCATTGACGTGGGTGATGTCGCCGGGTGTCAGGCCGGCGGCCTGGATCGCCCGTGTCATCGCCCGACCCGCGCTCTGGCCGTCGGGGTCTGGCGCGACGATGTGGTAGCCGTCCGAGGTGATCGAGGCACCCATGATCCGGGCGAGGATGTTGGCCCCGCGCGCCTTGGCGTGCTCCTCGGTCTCGATCACCATCAGTGCGCCGCCCTCGCCGAACACGAACCCGTTGCGGTCGCGGTCGAACGGGCGGCAGGCGCCCTCCGGGTCGTCATTGGTGGTGGACAGCACGATGCGCATCTGGGCGAACCCCGCGATCGGCACTGCTTCGATCCGGGTCTCCACACCGCCGCAGATCGCCATGTCGGCCTCGCCGAGCACGATCTGTTGCCACGCGTGGGCGATGCCCTCGGAGCCGGACGCGCAGGCCGAGATCGGGGTGATCACCCCGGCCTTCGCCTGACGGTCCAGCCCGACCGCAGCGGCCGCTCCGTTGGGCATGTACTTCTGCACGACCAACGGCGAGACCGCCTTCAGGCCGCGTTCGCGCATACCGTCATAGGCCCAGACGAGCTCCTCGGAAGAGCCCATCCCGGTACCGACCGACACCATCAGGCGCCGCGTGTCCACTTCGGGTGAGCCGGCGTGCTCCCAGGCACGCCGGCTCAGCACCAAAGCCATCTTCTGCAGGTAGGAAAGCCGACGCAGCTCGGTCCGGCTCAGCCCCTCGTCGAATGACTCCGGGGCTTCGACGAGGTGCCCGCCGATGCGAACCGGCAGGTCATACTCCTCGACGAATGAGTCGGTGAGCTTGCGTATGCCGCTCTGGCCGTCGAGCAGCTTCTTCCAGGTGTTCTCCCCGTCCGCGGCCAGTGCCGTCGTCATGGCGTAGCCGGTGACGACGACGTTGGGGAGACCCTTTCCCGTTGCCAGCGTTGACATGGCTGTTGCGAACTTCCCTCTCTGATCCGGTGTCAGTACCGCCCGAAGGCGAGCGCGACGTTGTGCCCACCAAACCCGAATGAATTGTTGATGGCGTACTTGTAGTCGCCGTAACGAGGCTCGCCCGCCACGATGTCCAGATCGATCTCGGGGTCCGGCGTCTCGTAGTTCAGCGTCGGCGGGATGACCCCGTCACGCAGCGAGAGCACCGTCAACACCGACTCCAGCGCACCGACCGCCCCAATGGAGTGGCCCAGCGCCGACTTGGGTGCGTAGACCGCGGCGTGCTGGCAACCGGCTTCCCGGATCGCGTTCGCCTCGGCGGTGTCACCGATCGGAGTCGCCGTTCCGTGCGCGTTGATGTGGTCGACGTCCTTGGCGGACAGACCCGCCAACTCCAGCGACCGCGTCATCGCACGGCCCGCCCGCTTGCCATCGGGTCCGGGAGCCACCATGTGGAAGGCGTCGGAGGTGATACCGGCGCCCATCAACCGGGCCAGCGGCTTGGCGCCGCGTGCCTTGGCGTGCTCTTCGGTCTCGATGATCATCAGCGCGCCGGCTTCACCGAAGACGAAGCCGTCCCGGTCCTTGTCGAACGGCCGCGACGCACCCTCGGGGTCGTCGTTGCGGGTCGACATCGCGCGCATCATCGAGAAGGTGGCGATCGGCAGCGCCTCGATGCCGCCTTCGACACCACCGCAGACCGCGAAGTCCGCGTCGCCCATGACGATCTGACGCCACGCGTGCGCAATCGCCTCCGAGCCCGACGAACAGGCCGACACCGGGGTGATGACCCCGGCGCGAGCGCCGAGCTGCAGACCGACCACTGCGGCCGCACCGTTGGGCATGATCATCTGAACGGCCAGCGGCGACACTTTGCGAGGGCCGCCCTCGTTCATCAGGTCATAGGTCTCGACGATCTTCTCGCCGCCACCGAGTCCGGTGCCGACGACGACGGTGAAACGGTCCGGGTCGACCTCTGGCGATCCGGCGTTCTCCCACAACCGCCCGGCGAGCAGCTTGGCCATCCGCTGGACATAGGACATCCGTCGCAGGTCCAGCCGGCCCATGTGGTCGTCGACCGGGTCCTTGAGGTGTCCGCCGATCTTGACCGGCAGATCCCACTTGGAGACGAAATCGTCCTCAAGCACATGAATGCCGCTCTCGCCGGCGAGCAGGCCCTTCCACGTGCTCTCGATGTCCGCGCCGATTGAAGTGGTGGCCTCAACGGCGGTTACCACGACATTCGGGTAACCGCCGTTGGCCGTAGAAGGCTGAGAGGACACGATTAGCTCTCGGAACCGAACTTCTCGCGCAGCGCGGCGGCGGCCTCGGGGTTCTCGGCCTCGAGCTTCTGGATGTAGCCCACCACGTCACCGACGGTGCGCAGGCCGGCGAGGTCCTCGTCCGGGATCTTCACGCCGTACTTGTCTTCGGTCTGAACCGCGATCTCCACCATCGACAGCGAGTCAATGTCCAGGTCGTCGACGAAGGACTTCTCGACGGTGACCTCGCTCGGCTCGATACCGGTCACCTCTTCGATGATCTCGGCGAGACCGGCGATGATTTCTTCCTGACTAGCAGGCACTGTGTTTCCCTTCGGTTGGATCCGCACGGGGTGTGCGGCGTGATTACTGCGTATCTGGTTGTGCAGGGTTGGAAGCGGACTCTAGAACGCGGGCAGTCCGTCCAGATCTGCGGGGGACTTGACGGCGTGCGTCGGGGTCCCCCGAAGTTCGCGTTTCGCGATGCCGGCCAGCGTGCCGGCGGGCGGAAACTCCACGATCGCGGTGACCTCGCGGGCGCGGAGCGTCTCGGTGCACAGGTCCCAGCGCACCGGCCGGGTCAGCTGCGCCACCAGGTGCTCCAACGCCTCCGCGGCCGACGTCACCGGCTGCCCGTCGCGGTTGGACAACAGGATAGCGCTGGGCTCGGAAACCCCGGCGGCGCTGACCTGCTCGACGGCGGCGGTATAGGCCTCCAGCGCCGGTGCCATGTACTGGGTGTGGAATGCCCCCGCGGTGGCCAGCTTGCGGACCCGGGCCTTGGCGGGCGGGTCTTCGGCGAGCTTGTCCAGCGCGGGCAGCGGGCCGGCCGCCACGATCTGGCCGACGGCGTTGCGGTTGGCCGGGGTCAGGTCGAGCTGCTCGAGGCGGGTCAGGACCTCGGCCTCGTCGCCGCCGAGCACCGCCGCCATGCCGGTCGGCTCGAGTGCGCAGGCCTTTGCCATCTCGCGGCCGCGGGTGGCGGCCAGCATGACGGCGTCGTCGGGGGAGATGACGCCGGCGATCGCGTAGGCGGCGATCTCACCGACGGAGTGGCCGGCCACGATCACGTCGCTGCCACTCACCGGGCCGTTGCGTCGTTCGACCAACTCGGCGTAGGCCAGCAGGGTCGCCGCCACCACCAGCGGCTGGGTGACCGCGGTGTCGGTGATCTCCTCGGCGGTCGCGGTGGTGCCCAGTGCGACCAGGTCCAAGCCGGCGATCTCCGACCAGGCGGCCAACCGCTCGCGGGCGGCATCGGCGCCGGCCGACTCCAGCCACGGCGCGAGCATGCCGGGGGTCTGAGATCCCTGTCCGGGAGCGAGCAACGCAATCACGTCTTTAAGAGAACATTGTGAAGCGCGATTTGCAGGATGTCCTAGATTATGAACATTGTCTTATGTTTTTGTGGAGACCCTACAAACCTGCCGTTCGATGCGACGTGTTCGATACCGAACTGCGACAAATGTCCGCCGTGGGTGTGCGCCTGTAGGTGTCCGGACTACCGCCGGCGGCTCACCCATCCGGGCTGACCTGAGGTTCATCGGGACGGCCGGACGACAGCGGCGGGGCCGCGTAGGTGACGTCTGCACTGCTGAAACTGGCGTGCTGCGCTTGGTTGGCCAGCCGCCCGACCGTGGCGGCAACCCGCAGGACATAGGCGTCGCGCGGCACGGCCGGATCGCGTCCGGTGAAGTCGGCGATCCGCTTGAGCCGGTAACGGACGGTATTTGGATGAACGAACAACTTGCGGGCGCAGGCCTCGATCGCGCCACCACAGTCCAGATAGGCGTCCAGCGTCTCGGTGAGCGTGGGCCCGGCCTCGGCAAGCGGCCGCATCACATCGGTGTGCAGGGCCGCGATCGCCGACGCGTCGCCGATCAGCGCCCGCTCCGGAAGCAGCTCGCGAGCCAGCACCGGTCGCGGTGCCCCGGTCCAGCCCACGACGGCGTTCATCCCCGAGATCGCCTCGCTGGCACTGTGATAGGCGGCGGTCAACATCGGCGCCGTCGGTCCGATCACCACCGGACCGTCGGAGAAGGCACCGAGCAGGTCGGCGAGGAACTTCTGGGTGGGCGTCAGCGGACCCGACACGATGGCCACCAGCCAGGTGCCGTGCACGTCGGTCAGCGCCGCCCGGCCGTGACGCTCGGCGACGTCGCGGACGTCTTGGCTGGCTTTCTGTCCGGCGAGAGCATCCGGACCCGGCGGAGCGGTGCCCACCACGACGGTGGCCGGGGCGGTGGTATCCCAGTTCAGCGCGGCCGCCCGGCTCAACAACTCCGGGCCGGTGTCCCCGCGAACCACGGCGTCCACCACGCTGGCCTCCATCCGGGAGTCCCAGGTGCCCCGGGCCTCCGCGGCGTCGGCGTAGGCGGAGGCCGCGGTGAACGCCAGATCCCGGCTGTACTTGAGGATGCCCACCGTCAGCGCGGTCACCTGCTCCTCGGAGCGGGCCAGCAGTGGCACGACCTCCTCGAAGAACTCCATGGTGACCCGCACCATGTCCACGGTGTGGCGCAGCGCGATGTGGCGGGTCAGATCCTGCGGCACCAGTGCGAACGCCTGCGCGGTGTGGCTGACATTGCCGTGCGGGTCGCGCATCCACTCGGCGAAGTTGACCACGGCGGTCTGCACCACCAATTGGACGCTGGCTCGCTGGGAGGCCTCCAAGTCGGCGAAGAACGGCAACCGCTCGCCCATCACGGCATCAGCCTGGGTGGCCAGGCGGCCCGAGTAGTTCTTCAGTCGGCGCAGGATGGCGTCCGGGACGGCGCTGAGCTGGTCCAGGGTGGAGCGCGGTAGGACCGGAACCGCCGGGTTGTCAGTCATCCCTAAAAGCTACGCCCATTTTCTGGCCACAACTGACAACCCGGCGGTCACCGAGGCTCAAGCCTCTCTAGGCCACCCCGGAATCCGACGTCTGCTCCGGGGCGGCCAACACGTCGTCGATCTGGTACTGCGTCGCCGCGCTCACCGCAACGGATGCGTCGATGGCCCCGTCGCGGCCCAGCGCCGCCAGCACCGCCACCACCACCGACTCGGCGTCGGTGTTGAAGTAGCGCCGCGCGGCCGGCCGGGTATCGGAGAACCCGAACCCGTCGGTGCCCAGGGTGACGTAATTGCCGGGCACCCACGGCCGGATCTGCTCGGGTACCGCACGCATCCAGTCCGACACCGCGACGACCGGGCCGGTGGCGTCTGCCAGTGCCTGGGTCACATATGGCACCGCGGCCGGGCGGTCCGGGTGCCGCAGCCGCTCGCGTTCGATGGTTACACCGTCTCGGTTGAGCTCACCCCAGCTGGTCACCGACCACACGTCGGCGGCCACATCCCAGTCGGCGGCCAACAGGTCGGCGGCCCGCAACGACTCGGGCACCGCCACCCCCGAGGCCAGGATCTGCGCGGTGTTCGACCGCGGTTCGGCGGCCTTGCGGAAACGGTAGATGCCGCGCAGCAGCCCTTCCGGATCGAAACCGTCGGGTTCGGCCGGCTGCACGTAGGGCTCGTTGTAGAGCGTGACGTAGAAGTACACGTTCTCCGGGTCCGGGCCGTACATGCGGTGCAGGCCGCTTTCGATGATGTGGGCGACCTCGTAGGCGAACGCGGGATCGTAGGAGACCACCGCCGGGTTGGTGGACGCCAACAGCAGTGAGTGGCCGTCGGCGTGTTGCAGCCCCTCGCCGGTCAGCGTGGTGCGTCCCGCGGTGGCCCCCAGCACGAAACCTCGTGCCATCTGATCGGCAGCCGCCCACAGGCCGTCGCCGGTGCGCTGGAAGCCGAACATCGAATAGAAGATGTAGATCGGCACCATCGGCTCGTCGTGGGTGGCGTACGACGTCCCGACCGCGGTGAACGAGGCGGTCGAACCGGCCTCGTTGATGCCCTCGTGCAGGATCTGGCCGACTTCGCTTTCCTTGTAGGCCAGCATCAGGTCGGCATCCACCGAGGTGTAGAGCTGGCCGTTGCGGTTGTAGATCTTCAACGACGGGAACCACGAATCCATCCCGAACGTGCGGGCCTCGTCGGGGATGATCGGCACCAGACGCGGGCCTAACTGCTTGTCCCGCAACAACTCTTTGAACACCCGCACGGTCGCCATGGTGGTGGCGACCTCCTGGTTGCCCGAACCCTTCTTGACCGCCGCGTAGACCTCCGAGCCCGGCAGCTGCAACGCTTTGGCCTGGGTGCGACGGTGCGGCACGAAGCCGCCCAGGGCGCGGCGCCGATCCAGCAGGTAACGGATCTCGGGGGCGTTCTCGCCGGGGTGGTAGTACGGCGGCAGGTAGGGGTTCTCCTCGAGTTCGGAGTCCGGGATCGGAATCCGCATCTCGTCGCGGAAGTCCTTGAGGTCCTGCAGCCGGAACTTCTTCATCTGGTGGGTGGCGTTACGGCCGGCGAAGTAGCTGCCCAGGCTGTAGCCCTTGATGGTCTTGGCCAGGATGACGGTGGGCTGGCCCTTGTGTTCGACGGCTGCGCGGTAGGCGGCGTGGACCTTGCGGTAGTCGTGCCCGCCGCGCTTGAGGTGCCAGATGTCCTGATCGGACAGGTTCTGTACCAGCGCCTTGGTGCGCGGGTCGCGGCCGAAGAAGTGCTCCCGCACGTAGCCGCCGTCATTGGCCTTGTAGGTCTGGTAGTCGCCGTCGGGGGTGACGTTCATCAGGTTCACCAGGGCACCGTCGCGGTCGGCGTGCAGCAGGGCATCCCACTCGCGGCCCCACACCACCTTGATGACGTTCCAGCCCGCGCCCCGGAAGAACGATTCCAGCTCCTGGATGATCTTGCCGTTGCCGCGCACCGGGCCGTCCAGGCGCTGCAGGTTGCAGTTGACCACGAACGTCAGGTTGTCCAGGCCCTCCAGCGCGCCGACGTGCAGTAGCCCGCGGCTCTCCGGCTCGTCCATCTCACCGTCGCCCAAGAAGCACCACACGTGCTGATCGGAGGTGTCCTTGATGCCGCGGTCATGCAGGTAGTGGTTGAACCGGGCCTGGTAGATCGCGTTCATCGGGCCCAGGCCCATCGACACCGTGGGGAACTCCCAGAAGTCCGGCATCAGCCGCGGATGCGGGTAGGAGGGCAGGCCGCCGCCCGGATGGCTGTGCTCCTGGCGGAAACCGTCGAGATCGTGGGGGCTCAGCCGGCCCTCCAGGAAGGCGCGCGCATAGATGCCGGGGGAGGCGTGGCCCTGGATGAACACCTGGTCGCCACCACCGGGGTGGTCCTTGCCGCGGAAGAAGTGGTTGAAGCCGACCTCATACAGCGTCGACGACGACGCGTAGGTCGAGATGTGCCCGCCGACGCCCACTCCGGGGCGCTGCGCGCGGTGCACCATCACCGCCGCGTTCCAGCGAATCCAGCTGCGGTAGCGGCGCTCGGTTTCCTCGTCGCCGGGGAACCAGGGCTCCAGTTCGGTCGGGATGGTGTTGACGTAGTCGGTGGAGGTCAGTGCGGGGATCGCCACCCGCTGCTCGCCGGCGCGTTCGAGCAATCGCAACATCAGGTAGCGGGCGCGGGCCGGGCCGGACCGGGCCAGCAGTTCGTCGAAGGACTCCAGCCACTCGGAGGTCTCGTCGGAGTCGATGTCGGGGAGGTAGGACGCCACCCCCTCGCGGATCACCCGGACCCGATCGCATTCGGTTGTGCTGCTTGGCTTTTTGGCCAGATCCTGATCTACGGCCTCAGTGGTCAACGCATTGCTCCTTGGTTCGGAGGGCAAGATGTGCCTCCCGGCTTGTGGCCAGGATGACACCGACCGATCGATTCGTCGGTCTCGTCTTTTCTATCGTGCCTCACCGGACACCCGCCCGCCGGTGGGCGAGTGCCGCGGGGTGGGCTGATCTCGGCCTGGTGGCAGGTACGCGGTAACGTCTGAAGTTGTGCTGACCCGACGGCTGACTGCCTCGCGCGCCCAGACGCGGCGACACGCTCGGGTAGGCGCGTCGGTGGCCGGTGTGGTGGCGGCATTGGCGATGGGTGTCGTCGGCTGTACCAGCATCATCGGCGGCAACCCGCAAGCCGACACCTCCGAAGCCCCGGCCTACCGCTCCTCGGTGTCGGCGTCGGTGTCGGCCTCGGAGGCCACCTCCAGCATTCGTGAGACCCAGCGCCAGCAGTCGATGACCACCCAGGCGGTCCGCGGCGCGTGCGGCCGATTCGCCTCCAGCAGCAGCGACGCCGTCGACGTGGTGAACAAGTACGTCGAGGCGTTCAACAACGGTGGCGATATCTCCGGCACCGCCGGGCCGGCGGTGGAGGCACTCAACCACAGCGCCGACGAGGTCGCCGCCGCGATCAACGAGAAGTTGTCGCAGGAGATGACCGACGCGTTCAACACCTACGCGCAGGCCGCCCGCGGTGTGGCGACCGCGATTTCATCCAAGGCGCCGGTGTCGGTGTACAACGCGCGCAAGGACGAGCTCAACCGGGCCCGGGACAAGGGAATGCAGCTGTGCAAGGCGTTCTGAGCCCCCGCTCGCACTGTCAAGCACAGCGAGCTGTGCAACGATGATTCACATCACACATAGCGCTGACGATCGAAGGAGGTCACACGGTGGTCGCGGCGGATAACGCCCCGAGCTTCGCCCGCAAACTGGGCATCGAGAGCAAGCAGTTGATCCAGGAGTTCGGCTGGGACGAGGACGCCGACGACGACATCCGTGTCGACGTTGAAGAGGCCGCCGGCAGCGAACTTCTCGACGAGGACACCGATGAGGTGGTCGATGTCGTGCTGCTCTGGTGGCGTGACGGCGATGGTGATCTGGTGGACACCCTGATGGATGCGATCACCGCCTTGGCCGACGACGGGGTGATCTGGGTGTTGACGCCCAAGACCGGTCGTTCCGGCCACGTGCAGCCCGCCGAGATCGCCGAAGCTGCGCCGACCGCCGGCCTGATGCCGACGTCGTCGGTCAACCTGGGGGACTGGAGCGCCAGTCGCCTGGTGCAGCCCAAGTCCCGCGCGGGGAAGCGTTGATGCTGGAAGTCGGCGCGCAGGCCCCTGACTTCACCCTCAAGGACCAGAACCAGCAGCAGGTGACGCTGAGCAGCTTCCGGGGCGACAAGAACGTTCTGGTGGTGTTCTTCCCGCTGGCCTTCACCGGCATCTGCCAGGGCGAACTGGATCAGCTGCGCGACCATCTGCCCAGCTACGTCAATGACGACAGCGTGGCGCTGGCGATCTCGGTCGGCCCGCCGCCCACCCACAAGATCTGGGCGACCGAGAGTGGGTTCCTGTTCCCGGTGCTCTCGGATTTCTGGCCACATGGCGCCGTCAGCGAGGCCTACGGGGTGTTCAACTCCGACACCGGCTTTCCCAACCGCGGCACGTTCGTCATCGACAAGTCCGGGGTCATCCGGTTCGCCGAGATGAAGCAGCCCGGCGAGGCGCGCGACCAGCAGCTCTGGCTCGACGCCCTGGGCGCGCTCAAGTCCTGATCGTTTTGGGCCTGGGGTACCGGTCCGGGTAACCTGCCCGGGGCAGGGGCGCGTAGCTCAGTGGTAGAGCTCTGGTTTTACACACCAGCGGTCGGCGGTTCGATACCGTCCGCGCCCACAGGTATAACTGCACTTCAAGGCCCTTTGGGAGTTTGCTGAACAAGCGCCTTTGCGCCCCTGTGTCCCCCGCGTGGGCCCCGCCGTGCTGCTACAGGTGAAACGGTTGAGACGCTGGGAGACGGCGCTTGGACGCTGACCTGCACGGATGCCTCTTCTCGAGGCGCCGTTTCTGGTTGGCGCTAGACCTCTACACCAGCGCTCGGGGGTTCGGGGATCCTCTCCGGCCGCCAAAGTCATTGCAGGTCAACGGCTTGATTTCCGCAGCTCTGGGTCGAGTTCGGGCGCTGGATCTGGAGGCGCAGTATCCCGAGAATGTCCGAGAGCAATTGCGCGCATGTCTGCCTGGCGGCAGGAGGCGAGTGTTAGCTGTGCGGGTCTCCCGTTGGGGTCTGCGAGTGACCCCGAAAACATCGTGACTGCGACGTCCAGAACTCGGTAATCATTGTCGACGATGGGCAGGAACCGCCATTTGTCGAATGTCGTCCACGGGTGCGACACAACGAATCCATCAGGTCACCGTGTTGCTCGCTGAGCGCAATGGTTGGTCTTGGCGTGATGCCAGTGTGCGTTTCATCCGAGTAGTGCACCTCGCCCCGAGTTGAGGAGGTTGCGGGTCGCCGGGGACTGACCCTAATTCGGGTCAGGTCGCCGTTCGGGTGTTCTCGGACGACTCGCATCCGCGGGTCAGCCAGTAGACCGTGCGGTCGAGGATGGGCAGGATGTCGGTGACCGCGATCTCCCCGGTTGCATACCGCCCGAGGAGTCCGTAGATGACGCTGGAGATGACGTCGGTGAAGTCTTCGACGAAGTCGGCGTCGACGCCGTCGAAGATCTCCCGGCCGGCCGGCGCTACCACGTCGAGGCCGAACCGAAAGAGCTTCTGTCCGTTGGGAGATGACCGCACTCGGTAGTAGGCCGCGAGCATCGCCGGGTGGCGTTCCCAGGGTTCGAAGATGGCGCGGAACAACTGCATCAAGGATTCGTAGAGCGACGCACCGGGAGCGGCGGTGGGCAGATCGGCGTAGCGGTTCTGCTGTGTCCAATACTCGAGCGCGCCGAGGATCAGGTCGTCGCGGGTGGGGTAGCGCTTGTAGATGGTCGCCAGGGACGTCTTCGCCCGCCGGGCGACCTCGCGGAGCTGAACGGCGTCGTAGCCCTCGGTTTCGAGGATGCCGACGACGACGTCGAGCAGCCGGTCGCCCTCGAGTTCTGTCGCTACGGCTTCGCTCATCCCTTGCCCTCCTGTGTGTAACGTGGTTACAGTACCGCCTGTAACTTGGTTACTGGGCAATGAAGCGAGGAGCAATGGGTTCACTGGACGGAAAAGTCGCCTTCATCACGGGCGCGGCGCGCGGGCAGGGCCGCAGCCATGCGGTCCGGCTGGCGAGCGAGGGTGCGAACATCATCGGGGTCGACATCTGCGCCGACATCGCGGCCAACGGCTATCCGATGGCCTCGCGTGACGAGCTCGACGAAACGGTGACGCTGGTCGAGGCGGCGGGCGGAAAGATGCTTGCCACCGTTGCCGATGTCCGGGACTTCTACGCGCTGAAGTCCGCAGTGGATGCTGGCGTGGAGCAGTTCGGCCGGCTGGACATCGTGTGCGCCAATGCCGGGATCGCACCGACGGCGTTCCGGGAGACCAGCATCGAGGAAGACCTCGACATGTGGACCGCCGTCATCGACGTCAACCTGGTCGGCTCCTTCCATACCGCCAAGGCGGCGATCCCGCATTTGATCGCCGGGGAGCGGGGCGGGGCGATCGTGTTCACCAGTTCGACTGCCGGGTTGAAGGGCTTCGGTGGTTCACAGGGCGGCGGCCTGGGGTATGCGGCGTCCAAGCACGGCATTGTCGGGCTGATGCGCACGCTGGCGAATGCCTTGGCGCCCTATAGTATTCGGGTGAACACCGTGCATCCGACGGCGGTCAACACCATGATGGCCACCAACCCGCAGATGACTGCGTTCTTGGAGGCCTACCCCGACGGGGGGCCGCACCTGCAGAATCCGATGCCGGTCGGCATGCTGGAACCGGAAGACATCAGCGCCGCGATCGCCTACCTGGTGTCCGACGCCGCCCAGTACGTCACCGGGGTCACGTTCCCCGTGGACGCCGGCTTCTGCAACAAGCTGTGACCGGCCGGGTCGAGGGCAAGAAGGTCCTTGTCACCGGGGCTGCCCGCGGGATGGGCCGCAGCCACGCCGTGCGGCTGGCCCAAGAGGGCGCCGACCTGATCCTCGTGGACATCTGCGAATCCCTACCCGTCATCGAATACCCTTTGGCCACAACCGAAGAACTGTCCGAGACTGCCCGGCTGGTTACCGAACAGGGGCGTCGTGCGGTCACCCACGTCGTCGATGTGCGCGACCTGGAGGCCTTGACCGCGGCGGTGGACGACGGGGTGGCCCAACTAGGGGGACTGGACGCCTCGGTGGCCAACGCCGGGGTGCTGACCGGCGGCACCTGGGACACCACCACCGCCGAGCAGTGGCGCACCGTCGTCGACGTCAACCTGATCGGCAGCTGGAACACCTGCCGGGCCGCCATCCCGCACCTGGTGGAACACGGCGGCAGCCTGGTCAACATCAGTTCGGCGGCCGGTGTCAAGGGTTCACCGCTGCACACGCCGTACACGGCGTCCAAACACGGAGTCGTCGGGATGAGCAAGGCGTTGGCCAATGAGCTTGCTGCGGTGAACATCCGGGTGAACACCGTGCACCCGACCGGGGTCCCGACCGGGATGCAGCCGACGACGTTGCACACCCTGCTGCACGAGACCCGGGCCGATCTGGGTCCCATCTTCCAGAACGCATTGCCCATTGTGATGGCCGAGGCCGTCGACATCAGCAATGCGGTGCTGTTCCTGATCTCCGATGAGGCCCGGTATGTCACCGGCCTGGAGTTCAAAGTCGATGCGGGAGTGACGATTCGATGACTGACCGTTTGGAGCGGGGCCGCCAGGCCTTTGCCGACATCATGACGGTGCCGGCCCCCGAAGACACCTCGCCGGCCACCGTGAACCTGCTGGACTTCGTGTTCGCCGAAGTGTGGCAGCGGCCCGGCCTGACCCGACGGGAGCGCCGGTTTGTCACGCTACCGTGTGTGGCGGCCGCCGATGCCGATCAACCCCTGCGCGACCACGTGTACGCCGCTCTCAACAGCGGCGACCTGTCGATCGTCGAAATGCAGGAAACCGTGCTGCATTTCGCCGTCTACGCGGGATGGCCGAAAGCGTCCTGGTTCAACATGGTCGTCGACGAACAGTGGGAGCGGGTCAACCGGGAACGTGGACTACCGGTGCCGGATGCCGTACCGCTGTTGCCGCTAACGACACCCAGTGACCCGGAGGCCCGCATCGCCGGCGGTGAACAGGCGTTCAAGGACGTCAACTGCCTGGAGTACGCGCCGACGCGGAACAACCCGTTCCACGGCGCCGGCATCCTGAATTTCGTGTTCGGCGAGATGTGGCAGCGGCCCGGCCTCGGCATGAAGGAACGGCGGCTGATCACCGTCGCCTGCGTTGCTTTCCAGGACGCCGCCTATCCGATCCTGAGCCACGTCTATGCCGCGCTGAAGAGTCGCGACGTGTCCTTCGACGAGATGGACGAACTGGCATTGCATTTCGCCGCACACTACGGCTGGCCGAAAGGTTCACACCTCAACCAGGTGATCGCCGAGCAGAAGCAGCGCGTGACCCAGGAATGGGCCGACGAGGCGGCCTCGTGACGCACGCCGTCGGGTTGCTCATCGGTGACGACCGGGTCACCGCGACATCGGTACATGAGCACGTCTACCCGGCGACCGGGGTCCCGAACGCGGTGGTCGCGTTGGCCGGTGCCGCCGAGATCGACCGCGCGGTCGCCGTCGCCGGGGAAGCGCAGCGGCAGTGGATGGCACTGTCGGTGGACCATCGCCGCGACGCGCTGATCCATCTCGCCGACGTCGTGCATGAACACCTGGCCGAACTGGCCGAACTCAACACCCGCGACTACGGGGTGCCGATCTCCTACGCCGGCAACGGGATTCTGCTGGAACAGTTCCTGCGCCACTTCGCCGGCTATGTCGACAAACCCCATGGGACCAGCACTCCGGTCAGCGGCAGCGCTGACCTCAACCTCATCGAACGCGAACCGTACGGGGTGGTCGGCGTCATCGCCCCGTGGAACGGAGCCCTCGTCGTCGCCGCGTCGTGTGTGGCGCCGGCGCTGGCCGCGGGAAACGCCGTGGTGTTCAAACCGTCGGAACTGGCACCCCTGGCCGCACTGCGGTTCGGGGAACTGTGCCTGGAAGCCGGCCTGCCGCCCGGGCTGGTGAATGTCGTGCCCGCCGCCGCCGAGGGGGGAGAGGCCCTGGTGCGTCATCCGGGGATCGGCAAGATCCACTTCACCGGCGGTGAGCACACCGCACGCACCGTCCTGCGGACGGCTGCCGAGAACCTCACCCCGGTGGTCACCGAACTCGGTGGCAAGTCGGCCAACATCGTCTTCGCCGACGCCGACCTCGACACCGCCGCCGTACATTCCGCGCACCAGGGCCCGCTGATGCAGTCCGGACAGAGCTGCGCGTGCGCCAGTCGCATCCTGGTCCACGGCAGCGTCTACGACGCCTTCACCCAGCGCTTCCTCGCCGTGATCGCCGCCGCACGCGTCGGCGACCCGCTGAACCCCGCCACCACCTTCGGGCCCGTCATCTCCAAGGCCGCGGCCGATCGTATCCTCGCTGCGGTCGACGGTGCCGTAGCAGACGGCGCCGGACAATTGCTCACCGGCGGTCACCGGATCGCCGAAGGTGAACTCGCACACGGCTATTACCTGGAACCGACGGTCTTCGGCGATGTCGACAACAGCTCGGTACTGGCGCAGACCGAGACCTTCGGCCCCGTCGTTTCCTTGATCCGGTTCAGCGATGACGCCGAGGCCGTGCGGATCGCCAACGACACTCGATATGGTCTGAATGCCTTCGTGCACACCCGCGACCTGACCCGCGCGCACACCGTCGCGCGTCAACTACAGGCCGGGTCGATCTGGATCAACCAGGGCAGCCGAATATCTCCGCAGGGACCTTACGGCGGTTACAAGCACAGCGGCGCCGGACGCACCGGCGGCCTGGAAGGGTTGCAGGAATTCCAGCAGGTCAAGAACATTCGGATCGGGCTGGCTTGAGTACAGGTGGTGACCATCTGGCACCGGCTGGCCGCACGGGAATTCCACCCCGAGTTGCGGCGGTACGCCCGCTACCTACCCCGTACGCTCGTCACGCCGCTGACGGTCACCGTCTTCCGCCGGCTTCCCCGCCGGGCGAAATGCCGGCCCGGAACCTCCGTGCACGTCCTGCCCTCGGGCATCGGTGTGCGCGTACACCGGCCACCGGAGCGGCGGCAGGATCGCGGTGGCGCGCTGCTGTGGATCCACGGCGGCGGTTACGTGCTCGGGAACGCGGCCATGGACGACACCCTGTGCCGCCGGATGGCAACCGAACTGGACATCCCGGTCTGTGCCGTCGACTACCGGTTGGCCCCAGAACACCCGTATCCGGCGGCACTGGACGACTGCTACGAGGCGTTGTGCTGGCTGGCCGCGCAACCCGGCGTCGACGGCTCCCGACTAGCAGTCGCCGGTGCGAGCGCGGGTGGTGGTCTGGCCGCGGCCGTGGCGCTGCGGGCGCGTGACCGGGGTGAGATCACTGTGGCCGCCCAGGTGCTTATCTATCCCATGCTCGACGACCGCTGCGCGAGTGGGGAGGACCCCGTGGCCGGGCTGCGCAGGCTGTGGAACGCCGCGAGCAGCACATTGGGGTGGCGCGCTTATCTCGGCGGGGTTGACCCCGTGACGGCGGTGCCGGCCCGGCGCGGTGACCTGTGCGGCCTCGCGCCGACGTGGATCGGTGTCGGCAACCTGGATGTGCTGCACGACGAGGCATGTGCCTACGCGGAGCGCCTACGCGAGGCCGGAGTCGAGTGTCACCTCGAAGTCGTCCCCGGCGGTTTCCACGGTTTCGACGCCGTCGCCCCGAAAACGCTTGTTGCCAACCAGTTCTTCGCCAGTCAGATGACCATGATTCGAACCCGTCTGAAGATCGGCGGTCCCGATGGCGATACCTAGTCCGGACCTCGCCCCTCGGGCTAGACTCTCGGGCTCATGCGACGAAAGCCGAACCCGCAGCAGCGACGACGTGAGTTGTGCGATGCGGCGATCCGGTTATTGGCCGATGACGGCCTCAAAGGGGTCAGCCACCTGAAAGTCGATCGGAAAGCGGGCGTACCCGACGGCAGCGCGTCGTTCTATTTCCGGACCCGTTCAGCGCTGTTGCATGCCGTGGCCGAACGCGTCGCCGACCTCGATCTGAAGGATTTGGCTGCCGCGACGGCCATACCCGAGGACTCGGGATCGAGCGCGTCGGGCCTGGCCACGCTGGTGGTGCGCTCGGGCACCGGGGTACGGCGCATCCGGGCCAAAGCCCGCAATGAACTTGCCCTCGAGGCCGCCCGCGATCCGGTGCTCGCGGAGAAACTGCGGGGCAACGACGACCGATTCTTCGGACTGATCCGGGAGGCGGTTGTGCGACTCCAGCCTGACGGCGCAGATGCCGCCGCCGTGGACGAGCAGACCTACGCGGTGATGATGTTCATCAGCGGCGTGATGCTGACCCGGTCCAGCGGTGAAACCGGGACGCGCACAGCCGAAGAGCTGGATGCGATCATCTCGGGCATCGTGGCCGGCGTCGGTGCGGTTGGGGATCAACCCCGGTCTCGTCCTGACCAACGCTGACTACCGCGGCCTTGCCATATCGCTCTACATAAGTAGAGTGTTAGGCACGTCACCTCTAGCATGCCGAGGTGCTCGCGGCCATCGGGCCGGCCAGGCGGGAAGGAATGTCAGGGATGACGACTGTGCACAGCGAGACCGGGGTGTTGGCCGGTGATGAGCGGATGTTGATCGATGGGGTGTTGGAGCACACCGGTGGTGGTGCGACGTTTGAGGTGGTGCATCCGGCGACCGAGGAGGTGGCCGGTGTGGCCGCCGACGGCTCGGTGGAGGACATGGCCCGGGCGGTGGGTGCGGCGCGGCGTGCGTTCGACACCACCGACTGGTCGATGGATGTGGAGTTCCGGTTTCACTGTTTGATGCAGTTGCATGCGGCGTTGGAGCGCAACGCCGAGCGGTTGCGGCGGATCCTGATCACCGAGGTGGGGTGTCCGGTCAGCGTCACCGGTTCGCAGATCGAGTCGCCGATCCATGAGGTCAAGCACTGGGCCGAGTACGGCCGCGACTTCGCCTACACGGTGGACACCGGGCTGCATGACACGCCGCTGGGGCCGGCGCGGCGGTTGTCGCATTTCGAGCCGCTCGGTGTGGTGGGGGCGATCACGCCGTGGAATGTGCCGTTCTACCTGAACATCGCCGAGACGGTGCCGGCGTTGATGGCGGGCAACACGGTGGTGCTCAAGCCGGCGCAGTTGACGCCGTGGTCGGGCAGCGAGTTGGGCCGGATCGTGGCCGAGGAGACCGACATCCCGGCCGGGGTGTTCAACGTGGTGACCTCGAACGCCAACGAGGTGGGTGCGGCGCTGAGCGCGGATCCGCGGGTGGACATGATCACCTTCACCGGGTCGACAGCCACGGGCCGGGCGATCCTGGCCGCCGGTGCGCCGACGGTGAAGAAGACCCTGTTGGAGCTCGGTGGCAAGTCGGCGCACATCGTGCTCGACGATGCCGATTTCTCGAGTTCGTTGCCGTTGGCGGCCATGATGGCGTGTGTGATGTCGGGGCAGTCGTGCATTCTGCCGTCGCGGATTCTGTTGCCGCGCAGCCGCTATGACGAGGGTCTGGAGATCCTGAAGACGTCGATGGAGAACTTCCCGGTCGGTGATCCGTGGACGCCGGGGATCATGCAGGGCCCGCAGATCAGTGAGGGCCAGCGGCAGAAGGTGCTCGGGTTGATCCAGAGCGGGATCGAGTCGGGGGCGCGGCTGGTCACCGGTGGCGGCATCCCGGAGAGCCTGCCGGTGGGCTATTACACGCAGGCGACGTTGTTGGCCGACGTGGATCCGGATTCGCAGATCGCGCAGGAGGAGATCTTCGGGCCGGTGCTGACCGTCACGCCGTACGAGGGTGACGACGAGGCGGTGGCGATCGCCAACAACACCATTTATGGCCTGTCCGGCGAAGTTTCGAGCGTGGACGTCGATCGGGCGCTGCGCGTTGCCCAACGGATGCGGACGGGCAACGTGAGCATCAACGCCAAGAGTCACTTCGGCATCGACAGCCCGTTCGGCGGCACTGGTCAGTCCGGCCTGGGCTACCGCAACGGCGACCTCGGCTATCAGGAGTACCTGCACATCAAAACCATCGGCCTACCCGAATGAGCGAGCTCGATCTTGCGGGTCGCCGGGTCCTGGTCACCGGCGCCGGTCAGGGCGTCGGCCGCGGCTTGGCGGACGCCTTCGCCGCCGCGGGAGCCGAAATCCTGGTCAACGATCTGCGTGCCGAACGCGCCCAGGCGGTGGTCGATGAGATTCGCGCCGGTGGTGCGGCGGCGCAGGCGGTTCCGTTCGACGTCACCGATTACGCCGCCGTCACCGCCGCGATCAGCGCGGCGGGCCCGGTCGATGTCCTGGTCAACAACGCCGGGAATGCGGGTGCCGAGGGGTTCGCGAACCGGGCGAAGTTCGCCGACACAGAGCCGGGCGACTGGGAGGCGTTCCTTCGGGTGAACCTGTACGGCGTCCTGCATTGCACCCGTGCGGTGCTGCCGGGGATGGTTGCCAACCAGTGGGGCCGCATTCTGACGATCGTGTCGGATGCCGGCCGTACGGGGGACCCTGGCGGTGCGGTGTACGGGGCGGCGAAGGCCGGAGCGGCCGGCCTGACCCGGTCGGTGGCGCTGGAGAACGGCCGCTACAACGTCACCGCCAACAACATCTCGCTGGGCACCATGCGCACCCCGCTGACCGAGGCGCTGTGGGCCGAGCACGCCGATTCTCCGCAGGCCAAGGCGATCCTGGCGAACTACGCCATTCGCCGCCCGGGATCACCCGATGACGTCGCCCAGTTGGCGCTCACATTGGCCAGTGAGCACGGCGCCTGGATCACCGGGCAGACGATCTGTGTCAACGGCGGCTACTCGATGGCCCTGTAGGAAAGCGGCGCTGATGCAGCTACGGGAGTGGATCGAAGGTCGCTGCGGCGAATTCGGTTCTGACCGTGCACCGGCGGTGCTGGCGACCGGCGGCAGTGCCGACAGGTTGGTCCGGTTGTGTTGGGAGGCGCCGCCGGCAGGTCCGCCGGTATTGACGGTGCGGGCGGACACGGTGGCCGACGCGGTGTGGTCGGCCGGCGGCTTGATCTGCGACGGTGCGCTCAGTGGGTGGGAGGTTGTGGTGCAAACCGCGGACCGGTCGAGTCCGTGCGCCCTGCGCATCCTGGGAGCCGCTGTGATGCTCCCCGATCCGGACGACGACTGTTGGACACCGCTGCCGTCGGGAAGAGATGACAGCGAACTACGCCATGTCCCGAGTGCCGCGGCAATGGCATTCAAGGCTCGGGCAACCGAGCTGGTTCACCCCGGCGGCTGTGCGCCGGGCGTGGAGACATTCCGTGTGATCGCCGAGTTGCCCTAGGGCAGCTGGGTTTTGACTTCTTCGATTAGCCACTGGCTGTAATCGAGGTATTCCTCCACGCCGCTCAATGGCGGAAGCGGCACTGCGCTGACGGTGACGCCCTGTTCGGTCAGCCAGCCGAGTTTGTCGACGATCTCCGCGGCGCTCATCCCCGGGCGGGCGTGCGGATCATCCTGGACCGCGTGTCCCTCGCCGACCCGGTTGGTGCCCAGTCCGTGGACCACGTCGAAGTCGCGGCCGTTGTAGCCCGGCTGCGATTTGATGAACGCGACGCGCTCGGCGATCTTCTCCGGCGGGGTCAGGAAGGACCACCATCCGGTGGCGTACTTCGCGGCGCGTTGCAGGGCGGCGTCGGCGTCGCCGCCGATCCAGATCGGAAGATGCGGCTTTTGAACGGGTTTGGGTTCGAACGCGACATCGTCGAACGAAATGTACTTTCCCTGGAACTGTGGCGACTCGGCGGTCCACAACTCGACGATCGCGGCGAGGTACTCGTCGGCGATGCGGCCGCGTTCCCGGAACGGCACGCCGAGGAGATCGAACTCGCGCTCGAGCCAACCGACCCCGAAGGTGACCATCATCCGGCCGCTACTGAGCCAATCCGCCGTCGCCAAGGCCTTGGCCAGGACGATCGGGTTCTGCAACGGCAGCACCGTGATACAGGAATTCAACAGGATCCGCTCGGTCGCGCCGGCCAGGTAGGCCTGTGCGACCGTCGAATGGAAGTAATGCGGCCCGGACAGTTCGACATGCTCGGACGGAATGATGAAATGCTCCGGCACCGCGACCATGTCGTATCCGAGCGCATCGGCGTGCTTGACCATCCGCGTCTGATCTGCGCCGGTGACCTGCGCCTCCCACGGCTGCATGGTGGCCTTGAGTCGCAGCATGTGTGGCAGGTTGAAGAGCAGTCTCATGTCGGGATCTTCTCCTCAGCGGTAGTGCAGGTGCGCAGTTACTCACTACGAATATAGAGTAATAACGGCAGCGCCGAGCAAGAACGGCACCCCGTATCCCACTGTCTTGCAGGAGCTCCCGCGCCAACTCCTGGAACTCGGTTCGACTTAGAGCTGAACGTAGACGCTCTTGTTCTTCATGAATGATTCGACGCCGTCGCGGCCCCATTCGTAGCCCCAGCCGGATTGTTTCCAGCCGCCGAAGGGCATCGAGTGGTCGAACACCATCTGGCAGTTGACGGTAACTGTTCCGGATTCCAGGCGCTTGGCCAACCGGTGGGCCCGGCCGACGTCCTTGGTCCACACCGTTGCCGCCAGACCGTAGTCGGAGTCGTTCGCCAGAGCGACGACTTGGTCGTCGTCGTCGAACGGCAGGATCGGGACGACGGGCCCGAAGATCTCCTGCTGGTACAGGCGCATCGTGGGATCCACATCGGTCAGTACCGTCGGATGCACGAAGTAGCCCTTGCGATCGAGGCGGTGCCCCCCGGTCACCAGCTCGACGCCGTCGCGCTTGCCTTCGTCGATGAACCCCAGCACGCGGGTCAGCTGCTTCTGGCTGATCAGCGGTCCGATCAGCGCCTCCTCGGCCGGACCGCCCAGCGTGACCGTGTTGGCCAGGTTCGCGACACCTTCGAGGACGCGCTCATAGACGTTGCGGTGGGCGAAGATTCGCGATCCGCAGATGCAGCCCTGGCCGGAGTGGATGAAGATCCCCATCGCGGCCATCAGGATGGCGGTGTCGAGGTCGGCGTCGTCGTAGATCAACACGGGCGACTTGCCGCCGAGTTCGAGTGTGACGCGTTTGAGGTTGCCGCTGGCGGCCTGCACGATGCGTTTGCCGACTTCGGTGGAGCCGGTGAAGGCGACCTTCTCGATGCCGGGGTGTTCGCTGATCGCGGCGCCGGCGGTGTGTCCGTAGCCGGTTACCAGGTTCACCACGCCGTCGGGGACTCCCGCCTGGGTGAGGAGTTTGTCGATCACGATCGCTGAAAGCGGGGTTTCCTCGGCGGGTTTCACGACGCTGCTGCAGCCGGCGGCGAGTGCGGGCGCCAGCTTGGTGCAGGCGTTGAACACCGGTCCGTTCCACGGGAAGATCAGCCCCACCACCCCGTACGGTTGTTTGAGGGTGTAGCCGTGCATGTTCGAGTCGACGCCGGTGATCCCACCGGTCTGCTGCACATCGTGGGCGATGCCGTTGAGCTTGGTGCACCAGCCGGCGTAGTAGCGGAAGATCTCCGCGCTCGTTCCCATGATCGCCCGGGCCTGCATCAGCGGCATGCCGGTGTTGCGGGAATCGATGTCGGCCAGCTCGTCGGCGTGCTCGTCGATCAGGTCGGCAATACGTCCGAGCACCTTCGCCCGTTCCGATCCCGGTTTCTGGTGCCACACACCGGATTCGAAGCTGGCCCGGGCCCGGGCGACAGCGTCATCGACCGCCGCCGCGCCGCCATCGGTGAATTCACCGATCTGCTCCTCGCTGACCGGGTCGATGATCGGGATCATGTCGCCGGTGCCGGGCCGCTGACGGAGCTCGTCGAGGACAGCCTGAAACGCCATGTAGGACAACCTTTCGGTCTTGAGAGAGTCGGGCTGAGCTACCGAGCCCGGTCGAACTCGATGTGCAGTTCGGTCAGGCCGCGCAGCAGGAAGGTGGGTTCGTAGGCGTAGTTGCGGTGACCGGTCGGGCCGTGGAAATCCGCGTCGATGCGGATCTCGCTCATCCGGTCGAGCAGGCGGCGGACGGTGATCTGTCCCTCGACGCGGGCCAGGGGTGCGCCGGCGCAGGTGTGGATGCCGCGGCCGAAGGCGATGTGCTCGCGAACGTTTTTGCGGTCGGGCCGGAATTCGTGCGGGTTCTCGAACTTGCGCGGGTCGCGGTTGGCCGCGCCCAGGCACAGCATCACGATGGTGCCGGCCGGCAGATGCACCCCGCCGAGTTCGGTCGTGTGCCGGACCAGTCGGAAATCGACCTTCGTCGGCGCGTGCATCCGCAGCGCTTCCTCGATGAACGTCGGTATGCCATCAGGGTTTTCGCGCAGCCGCTGCTGATAATCGGGGTTATCGCCGAGCACCTGCACAGAGGCCGACAGCAGTTTGGTGACGGTTTCCTGCCCAGCGGCGAACAGGAACGTCGCGGGCTTGACGAGTTCGGAGAGGTCCGGGGTCGACCCGTCCGGGTAGAGCGCGGACGCCATGCCCGAGAGCACGTCGTCGCGCGGTTCGGCGCGGCGGGCTGCGAGATAGCCAGCGAACCGGTCGTCGAGATACTTCAAGGGATCCAGGCCGACTGCCTCACCGTCGAGGGCGCCGACCCGGTTGCCTTCCGGGCGTTCGGCGCCCAGGGCGGCGAGGAACTCGGGGCGATCCTCTTCTGGCACGCCGAGCAGGTCGATGATCGCCGAAGTGGCAAAGGGTTTGGCGTACTCGGACAGGAACTCGCATTTCCCGTTGTCGATGAACTGGTCGATCTGCTGATCGACCAGCTGCCACATGAAGTCCTCGTTCTCCTTCAGGCGCCGCGGGGTCAGTAGCTTGCTCAACAGTGAACGCGCCTTCTCATGAGCGGGCGGGTCCATGACGACCATGTGCTCGTGGATCGGGAACAGATGGCGGTGTGCCTCGATCTGTGCGCTGATGTCATCACCCTCGGGGGTGAACGGCAGCGGCGGGAACGGCCCACCGATCGCGTTGACCGCCGAGAAGGTCTCATGATCCTTGAACGCTGCCATCACCTCCTGGTAGCCGGTGACCGCGACGACGCCCTGATGCGGCTCCCGGAACACCGGGTTCTGCTCACGCAGGGCATCGAAGTACGCGTAGGGATCCTGCGCGAGTGCCGGATCGGAGAAGAAGTCGACGAAGGCGAGGTCGGTCATGGACGGGCTGTCCTTTCATGGAAGAAACCGGCGGGAGGGAGGGGCTGAGTCTCAGGTCTCGACGATGCTGATGGCACCGCGTGGGCAGGCATCGATGGCCGCGTGGACCAGATCCCACTGCTCCGCCGACGGCTGCTGGACGCAGGTCGCGACGTCATCGTCGCCCAGATCGAACAACTCCGGGGCTGACTCGAGGCACAGCGCGTGCCCTTCGCACAGGTGCGGATCGACGACCACGCGCCGGGAAACGCTCACCGCTCGCCCACCTCTACTGATCGACTGACCAAATTGCTAGAATGCTGCATGTCTACCATCCGGCGGGATTGCCGGTCAAGCAACCAGCCGACGGGGGAATGCTGAATGGCGGTACCGCGCAAGGCCCGTAGCACCGACGGCGGTGCACGCACCCGATTGATCGAGGCCACCGCCAAACTTATGCTCGATGAGGGTTATGCCGCGGCCACCTCGCGGCGGATCGCCGCCGAAGCCGGCGTCAAGCAGGCCCTGGTCTACTACTACTTCCCGTCGATGGACGATCTGTTCGTCGAAGTGCTCCGCTCCGGCGCCGAGGTTTCGCTGGCCCGGATGCGGGATGCGCTCAACGCCGACGATCCGTTGCTCACGCTGTGGACGATGAATTCCGATGACCGGCTGACAGTCCTGAATACCGAGTTCATGGCACTGGCCAATCACCGCAAGGCGATTCGCGCGGAACTGAAGACCTACGCCGAACGGGTCCGTGATATCGAGACTGCCGCCGTCGCGGTCGCGCTGCGCGCCCGGGGAATCGACACCAAACTCTATCCACCCATCGCGATCTCGATGCTCATCGCCCAAACCGGCCGCAGCCTGTGCAACGAGGACGCCGTCGGCGTCACTCTGGGGCACGCCGAACTGCGCGAGTTCGTCGAACGACAACTCCAGCTGCTCACACAACACCAGTTCGATCACGCCAACCCCGCCACCTGACCCAAGCTCTGCCTCAGCCGGATTGGGCTCCCGCTATTGACAGCTGGCCCATCACCTGCCATCGTTCCTGATCGATCGACAAAGTTGATCGACACGAATGACGCACCGTCCGAGCTGCCGTTCGGGCGATCCGAGAATCGAGGTATTCCGTGAGTGGACGCGTAGCAGGCAAGGTTGCCTTCGTCACCGGCGCCGCCCGAGGGCAGGGGCGGAGCCACGCGGTCCGGCTGGCCGAGGAAGGCGCCGACATCATCGCGGTCGACATCTGCGGCCCCATCACCCCGGACAGCCAGATCGCGCCGTCCAATCCCGACGACCTCGCCCAGACCGTGGACCTGGTCAAGAACCTCGGCCGCCGGATCGTCACCGCCCAGGTCGACGTCCGCGATTACGACACGCTCAAGGCGGCACTCGACAACGGCGTCGAGCAACTCGGGCGACTCGACATCGTCGTCGCCAACGCCGGCATCGGCAACGGCGGCGAAACGCTGGACAAGACCAGCGAATCCGACTGGGACGACATGATCGGCGTCAACCTCTCCGGCGTCTGGAAGACCGTCAAAGCCGCTGTGCCACATCTGATCGCCGGTGGAAACGGCGGATCGATCATCATGACCAGCTCGGTCGGCGGTCTGAAGCCCTACCCCAACACCGGTCACTACATCGCCGCCAAGCACGGCGTGATCGGCCTGATGCGCACCTTCGCCGTCGAACTCGGCCAGCATTTCATCCGCGTCAACGCGGTTTGCCCCACCAACGTGAACACTCCGATGTTCATGAACGAGGGCACCATGAAACTGTTCCGTCCGGACCTGGAGAACCCGGGCCCGGATGATCTCGCAGTGGCGGCTCAGTTCATGCACACCCTGCCCATCGGCTGGGTCGAACCGGTCGACATCAGCAACGCCGTGCTGTTCCTGGCCTCCGACGAATCCCGCTACATCACCGGCTTGCCCGTCACCGTCGACGCCGGCAGCATGCTCAAGTAACGGTCCGAAACGGCGCATCGTTCTGCCCGCCACGCGGCGCACGACATCGTTAGGCGTTCTCGGCGGTTGTTCCGGCGTCCGTAGCCGTTGCCTCCGGTGACTAGTCTGGGGATTATCGGCGTAAACAGGGCTGACCAAGAACAAAACGGAGGAGTCCTGGAAGGATGCCGACGTCCTGTTCGCGCCTTCGCCCGTGCTTGAAGGTTGACACCACCCCGACCGGCGGTTCAACCCTTCCGCACCCTGGCCGAAGCGTGGCATTTATGTTACGCTTTCGGTTGTCTGTCGCACGGCCGAAAGAGAGGTGATCCCCATGAACGACGTGTTCAGCACGTTGCTTGAGATCGAGGGTAACGACCCCGAGTTCGCCCGTGCGTACGCCGCCGAGTCGGCCCGGATCGAGGCGATCGATTCGATCATCAACGCGCTCGACGAGGCGCGAGGGACGGAAAAGCTCAGTAAGGCGGCACTGGCTCGAGCGATCGGCGCTGACCCGAGCACCGTGCGGCGACTGCTGTCGTCGGAGTCGGTGAACCCCACGCTCAGCACCATCGCCGAGGTCGCAGCAGCGCTAGGCATGAAGGTGACACTCACGCCGATGTCGGAGGACGAGCGCACCCGTATCACCGCACCCATGCGGGCCTGCGCCTAGTTCACTCCCTTCGCGGCGCGGATGTCGTCGTCGGTGGCGAGCGACCTCGGTTTGCGCCGCAGGTACTCGTCTCCCAGCGCCCGCACCTCGGCGTAACGCTTATCGGACAGGGTCGTGCGGTACGGCTTTGCTGCACCGTCGGTCACCGTAAGCAACGGCAAGGTTGTCCTCGCTCCGTCGTAGTCGAGAAGGCAGAACAGCCGGTAGTGCCACTTGCCGTTCGGCGTTTTTGAGGTGACACGCGCCTCGAAATAGCCGGTCATGTCTGCGTGCAACGCCTCCCATTGCCCACCTCCGGCAAACCGCTTCGGCGGCGCCTTCGCCACGGCGGCCAAGGTCGCGAGCAGGCGTGCCCGAACGTTCGAGGGGAATCCCAACAGCGCATCCAAACCGGGCGAGCTCTGCGTCGCGTCGTCGTCGCGGTGCCGCTTGAAGAACGCCACCGTGTGCGTGGCATCCGACGACAGGGGCTCCACCGTCGGCGCGGCTTCCCGAGGCGGTTTGTGGCGACTCACCGTTTCATCTCATCACCTGCCGACGACACCCCTATGTACGGCCGAGACGTCGGCCAGTCTGCTGCCGGCGGTCAGCGGAAGCCACCCGATTCGTTCGCCCATATCTATGTCCGCGGCGGCCCCCCGACGTAATCGGTAGGGCAGTGGCATAAGGGCCGTGGTGCGCCACACAATGAGGCATGCGGAACGGGACAGCAGTCGACCACGGATTGCCGCGTTCCGTGTCGGGGGAGTGCGTATGGAACTCGTCATCGTGCCGACGCAGGCTCGACCGCACCCGCGCGAACAAGTTGGGGTATGCACAAATCGGTGGCCGGTTTGCTGGCGTCCTGGAGTTTGCTGACGTCGCGTCCGGCCGAAGTGCCCCAGGAGCCCACATCCGCCAAGCCAGTGGGTTCCCAGTGGGCTCCGACACGCTGCAACAGGGGGTGATGACAGAGACTCTATGGGACGTGGAAAGTGGCTTGACCTGCTCGAATGAGACGGGGTGAGACGCCATTCCACGGTTTCCGGATGTTTTACACACCAGCGGTCGGCGGTTCGATACCGTCCGCGCCCACCAGTTGTTTGACACCGCGGCAGACCGTCAATGCGGTGAGCATGACAACCTCTCCGACACCGGACGAACCCACTCCACCGTCGCCGCCCGTTCCACCTGACCGGGCACCGACCGGCCAATGGGGAGTGTCGCCGTCGACCAGCCCGCAGCTGACACCATCTGGCCGCTCCGCCAAGCCGCCCGGCGTACGCGCGACGCTGTGGGCGGCACTGCTGGTGCTGATCGGTGTCATCGCCCTGCTGATCGTGCTCTCGGCCTAAAGCGCTGCCCGGAGCTCTGCGGAGCGCTCAGTGCGACATGGGTGGCTCATCTTCTTTCAATGGCGCGCTGCTCTCCATGCTGTCGCAAATCGTGGTGCCCTCGCGGCGGGTGCGCACCAGCCGCGCCATCCGCAGTTTCACCGGGTGTTGTGACGCCGATGGCGCCGGCTTGCCGACGTGCTCGGCGAGTTCGTTGACCGACATCTCCCGGCTCGTCCCAGCGGCCGATGGGGCGGTCGGTAATGTCCAGCGGGCAAGTTTTCAGCGCTCTAGCGGAGGTAACTCGATGTCGACGCAGTCACTGCGCCAGCCCATTCACTCCGGGCATCTCACCGTGGGCGCCCTCAAGCGCAACAGGGACAAGCCGGTGCTGTTCCTCGGTGACACCACCTTGACCGGGGGTCAGCTCGCCGAGCGCATCAGCCAATACATCCAGGCGTTCGAGGAACTCGGAGCTGACGCGACCGGGCTGTTGTCGCTGAACCGTCCCGAGGTGCTGATGATCATCGGCGCCGGGCAGATCCGGGGATACCGGCGCACGGCCCTGCACCCGCTGGGGTCGCTGGACGACCACGCCTACGTGCTGGCCGACGCCGAGGTCAGCACGCTGATCATCGACCCCACACCGGCCTTCGTGGAGCGCGCCCTCGGCCTGCTGGAGAAGGTGCCGACGTTGCGCCAGGTGCTGACCATCGGGCCGGTGCCCGCGGAGCTGGAGGGCAAGGCCGTCGATCTCGCCGCGGAGGCGGCCAAGTACGACCCGCAGCCCCTAGCGGCCTCCGACCTTGCCCCCGACCACATCGGCGGTCTCACCTACACCGGCGGGACCACCGGTAAGCCCAAGGGCGTCATCGGCACCGTGTCGTCCATCACCGCGATGACCACCACGCAGCTCGCCGAGTGGGAATGGCCGGAGCACCCCAAGTTCTTGATGTGCACCCCGCTTTCGCACGCCGGCGCGGCGTTCTTCGTGCCGACGATCATCAAGGGCGGCCAATTGGTGGTGCTGACCAAATTCGACCCGGCCGAGGTGCTGCGGGTGATCGAGGAGCAGAAGATCACCGCCACCATGCTGGTGCCGTCGATGATCTACGCGCTGATGGATCACCCGGACTCGCACACCCGCGACCTGTCGTCACTCGAGACGGTGTACTACGGCGCCTCGGCGATGAACCCGGTCCGGCTGCAGGAGGCCATCGACCGGTTCGGGCCGATCTTCGCCCAGTACTACGGCCAGTCCGAGGCGCCGATGGTGATCACCTACCTGGCCAAGGGGGACCACGACCAGAAGCGGCTCACCTCCTGCGGGCGCCCCACCCTGTTCGCCCGGGTCGCGCTGCTGGACGACGACGGCAACCCGGTGCCCCAGGGTGAGGTCGGCGAGATCTGCGTGTCCGGGCCCCTGCTGTCCGGCGGCTATTGGAAGCTTCCGGAGGCCACCGCCGAAACCTTCAGGGACGGCTGGATGCACACCGGCGACCTGGCCCGCGAGGATGAAGACGGCTTCTACTTCATCGTCGACCGCACCAAGGACATGATCGTCACTGGCGGTTTCAATGTGTTCCCCCGCGAGGTCGAGGACGTTATCGCCGAGCACCCGTCGGTGGCCCAGGTGTGCGTGATCGGCACCCCCGACGAGAAGTGGGGTGAGGCCGTAACCGCGGTGGTGGTGCTGCGTCCGGGTGCGGCCAGCGATGCCGATGCGGTAGCCACGATGACCGCCGAGATCCAGTCCGCGGTCAAGGAACGTAAGGGTTCGGTCCAGTCGCCCAAGCAGGTGATCGTCGCAGAATCGGTGCCGGTGACGGCGTTGGGCAAGCCGGACAAGAAGGCGGTGCGCGCCCAGTTCTGGTCCGGCGCGGACCGTTCCGTCGGCTGAGGTTCAGCGCAGCGCTGCGGCCAGCTGCCGCCACTGCTCCCGCGGGAAGGCCCGCGGGTCCGCATCCAGCAGCTGGACGCAGACGTGGTCGGCCCCGGCGGCCTGGTGCTCGGCGACCCGGCTGAGCACGGACTCCGGGGATCCCCAGGCGATGATCGCGTCGAAAAGCCGATCGCTGACGCCGGCGATGTCGTCCTCGGAGAAGCCGGACCGCAGCAGGTTGTTGGCGTAGTTGGGCAGCGCCAAATAGGAGCTCAGCCACTTGGTGCCGATCGCGCGTGCCTCGTCGCGGCTGGCGCACAGGATCGCGGTCTGCTCGGGCAGCAGCAACGGCCCGTCGCCCAGCTGCTCGCGGGCGAACCGGGTGTGCTCGGGGGTGGTCAGGTAGGGGTGGGCGCCGCGGCTACGGGCGCCGGCCAAGTCGAGCATTTTGGGGCCCAGTGCCGCGAGCACCCGCGACTCGACCGGCACCGGCGCGTCGGCGGCGTCGAGCCCGTCGAGAAACTCGCTCATGGCGCGCAGCGGGCGGCGGTAGCGCCCCGGATCGCCGGCGTCGATCAGCGGGGCGTGGCTGACCCCGATGCCGAGCAGGAACCGATCACCGTGTGCCGCGGTCAGCGCAGCGTAGGACGCCGCGACGTCGGCCGGGCTATGCATCCACAGGTTTAGGATGCCGGTGGCGATGATTGCGTTGCGGGTGGCCGCCAGCAGGTTGGCCACCGCGTCGAACACCGGACCGCCGACGTCGGGTATCCACAGCACCCCGAAACCCAGTTCCTCTAATTCGGCGGCCGCCTCGGCGGCCTCGCCCTGATCGCCGTAGCGCAGCGGCGCACTCCAGATCCCGACACCGGAAATGTTCACCATGGCCCCAGGATGGCACAGCGCGGTCGGAGGCCTACCGGCGCCGGCCGTATCGGTCGGCGAGCTTCTGCTCGACGGTCATCGGCGGCGCGGGCTCGTCCTCGCCCGCCTCGGGTTGTGTCGCGGCGCGCTCCGCCCGGCGTGCCCGCAGCTCGGCGAACGCGAAGTACCCCAGACCTATTGGCGCCAGGATTCCGAACGCGATCCACTGAATGCCGTAGGACAGGAACGGGCCGGCATCCCGGCGCGGCAGCGCGATCACACCCAAGCCACCGGGCTGGTCTTCGACAAGCTGCAGGTAGGACCCGGTCAGCTCGACGCCGGTCACCTCCGCGACCTGTTCGGTGTTGATCGAGTACACCTGGCGAAACCCGTTCTCGGTGAACGGGTTCTTGCCCGGTATGGCGCCCTGGGAGTCGCGCAGCCGCGCGGTGATGGTGACCTCGGCGGCAGGCGGTGCCGCAATGTCCGGTAGCCGCGAACCGCCGTCGTCGGTGCGCACGAAGCCGCGATTCACCAACACGGTCGGCCCGCCTTTGACCGTGAACGGTGCCAGTACCTCCACCGCGGGCACTCCGTCGATAGACCGCAACCGCACCAGCACCTGCTTGTCGGCCAGATAGTGCCCGGTGGCGGTCACCGGCCGCCACTGCTCGTCCGGCGCAAACGAATCCTGGTGCGGCAGCAGCGTGCTCACCGGCACGGGCTCGGCGGTCAGTGCGTGTTCGAGTTGGCTGTTCGCGCGAGAGGTGGTGGTGTTCTTGCCCAGTTGCCACGGCGCCAGCACGGTGAAACACAGGTAGGCGAAGCCCAGCACCACCGCCGCCAGAGCCAGCCAGCTCGGGCGCAACAGGAAGGCCAGGCGGCGCATCAGCCGCTCTCGCCCAACGCCAGCTGCCCGTCGACCCAGGCGTGCAGGCCCGGCAGGGCTGCCGCGATGACGGTGAACGCCTGCACGAAGTCGTCATGACCGCCGTAGTAGGGGTCGTCGACGTCGGGCACGGCGGCTCCTGAACGTGGGTCGAAGGACCGCAGCATCCGGATCCGCTCGGCCGGAATACCCAGCCCCCGCAGCAGCCCGACATGGTTGCGTCCCAGCGCCACCACCAGGTCCGCGGCCTCATGCTCGGGTCCGACCTGGGCGGCACGGTGCTCCACCGGATAGCCGTTGTCGCGCAGCACCCGGTTGGTGCGCTCGTCGGCGCCCTTGCCCACGTGCCAGTCCGCCGTCCCGGCGCTGGTCACCCGCACGGTGCCGCCCAGTCCACGCTGCGCGAGCTGGTGGGCGAACATCTTCTCGGCCATCGGCGAGCGGCAGATGTTGCCGGTGCAGACGAACGTGACATGCAGCATCGGCTCAGACACCGAGTACCTCCCGTAGTTCGGTGACGGTCTGCACGCGGGCGAGGGGACCGTCGGGGGAATCCAGACCGGCATCGGCGGTCTCGGCATAGTCGGTCTGGCCGTAGCCCCAGCCGACCAGCACCGTGTCGATACCGTGCGCGGCCGCACCGTCGACATCGTGGCGCCGATCGCCCACCATCAGCACCCGCGCGGGCAGCGGCGCCAGCTGAGCCAGCGCGTGGGCCACCACGTCGGACTTCGCGGCCCGGGAGCCGTCGACACTGGCGCCGGCGACCACCTCGAAATAGCCGTCGAGCCCGAAATGCGCGAGGATCTTGCGCGCGGTCGGCTCCACCTTGGAGGTGGCCACGGCCAGCCGAACCCCGGCGGCCCGCAGGTCGCGCAGCAGCGCGGCGATGCCGTCGAACATGGTGTTCATCTGCCATCCGCGGCTGGTGTAGTCGGCGCGGTAGGCGGCGACCGCGGCTTCGGTGTGCTCGCCGAGGCCCATCGCGGCCAGCGTGTGGTGCATCGGCGGCCCGACCAGCCGCGCAGCCAGATCCCCCTCGGGAATCGGCGCACCGATGTGCTCCAGCGCGTGCCGGAAGCTGGCGACGATCCCGGCCGCGGAGTCGGTCAAGGTGCCGTCGAGGTCGAAGATGACCAATTCGGCGGCGGCGGTGCTCGTGCGCGTCACGGTCCCATTGTCCCCGACGTGCGCGGAGAGCTCGCCGGGTGGCGCACTACTGTCTTGCAGTGTGACCGCGCGGTTGGCTGACGTCATTGACGTACTGGATGCGGCCTACCCGCCCGGGCTGGCCCACTCCTGGGACTCGGTCGGGCTGGTCTGCGGTGACCCCGGCGACCCGGTGAGTTCGGTGACGATCGCGGTCGACGCCACCTCGGCGGTGGTCGACGAGGTGCCCGACGGCGGTCTGCTGCTGGCCCACCATCCGCTGCTGCTGCGCGGGGTGGACACCGTGGCGGCCAGCACCCCCAAGGGCTCGCTGATCCACCGGTTGATCCGGACCGGTCGGGCGCTGTTCACCGCTCACACCAATGCCGACGCCGCCGCGCCCGGGGTCTCCGACGCGCTGGCAGCGGCACTCGGGCTGACGGTGGAGTCCGTGCTCGACCCGGCCGCCGGCAAACCCGACACCGACAAATGGGTGATCTACACCCCCGCAGAGCACGCCGAGGCGGTCCGGGCCGCGGTGTTCGCGGCCGGCGCGGGTCATATCGGTGACTACGCGCAGTGCAGTTGGAGTGTGCCGGGCACCGGCCAGTTCCTGCCCGGCGACGGCGCGACGCCGTCGATCGGACGAGTGGGTGAGGTCGAGCGCGTTCCCGAGGACCGGATCGAAGTGGTGGCGCCGGCGCGGGCCCGTGGGGCGATTCACGCGGCGCTGCTGGCTGCCCATCCCTACGAAGAACCGGCGTTCGACATCTTTACGGTGCAGCCGCTGCCCGCCGGAGTCGGGATCGGCCGGGTGGGTAGCCTGGCGACCCCGGAGCCGTTGAGCGCGTTCGTCGCCCGCGTCGCTGCGGGGCTGCCGGCCACCTCCTGGGGTGTGCGCGCCTCGGGAGACCCTGACTTGCGGGTCTCGCGGGTGGCGGTCTGCGGCGGCGCCGGCGATTCCCTGCTCGATGCGGCGGCCGCCGCCGACGCTCAGGTGTACGTCACCGCCGACCTGCGTCACCATCCGGCTGACGAGCATTCCCGACGGTCTGCGATGGCGCTGGTCGACGTGGCCCACTGGGCCAGTGAATACCCGTGGTGCGGGCAGGCGGCCGATATACTCCGCTCCCATTTCGGTGCGACGCTGCCGGTGCGTGTCAGCACGCTGCGCACCGACCCCTGGAATCTCGCGCATGAAGGAGACCGGTCATGAAGGCTGCTGTAGCTCAACAACGTTCGTTGCTGGAATTGTTGGAGCTGGATGCCGAGCTGGCCCGGAACGCGCACCGCGCCAAGAATCTTCCCGAGCAGCAGGACCGCGAGCGTCTCCAGGCCGAGCACACCGCGGCCGCCGACCGGCTAGCCGCGCTGGAGTTGGCCCTGGAGGACTTGGACGCCCAAGCCGGTCGTTTCGAGTCGGAGATCGACGCGGTGCGCCAGCGCGAGGACCGCGACCGCGCCCTGCTGGACTCCGGGCAGGCCAGCCCCAAGCAGGTGGTCGACCTGCAGCATGAGCTCGAGACACTGCAGAAGCGCCAGTCCAGCTTGGAGGACTCGCTGCTGGAGTTGATGGAGCAGCGTGAGCAACTGCAGACCCAGACGAACGCGGAAGCGGCCGTGATCGAAGGCCTGGCCGCTGATCTGGCCCGGTTACAGGAGGCGGTGGACACCGCGCTGGCCGAGATCGAGACCACCAGTGGGCAGCGCGCGGCCACCCGCGACGAGTTGGCCGCCACGATTGACGCCGAGTTGTTGGCACTCTATGAACGGCAGCGGGCGTCCGGTGGGGTCGGTGCCGGACCGTTGCGCGGGGGACAGTGCGGCGCCTGCCGGATCGAGATCGACCGCGGTGAGCTGGCCCGGATCTCCGCAGCGGCCCCCGAGGAGGTGTTGCGGTGCCCCGAGTGCAGCGCGATCCTGCTGCGGGTCAAAGACTTCGGTTAGCGCGCTGGCCGGTGAAGGTGGGGGGATGAAAGTCGTAGTTGAAGCCGACGGTGGATCGCGCGGGAATCCGGGCCCGGCCGGCTACGGGGCGGTGGTGTGGTCGGCCGATCGCTCCTCGCTGCTCGCCGAGGCCAACGAGTCCATCGGTGTTGCCACCAACAACGTTGCCGAATACCGGGGCCTGGTCGCGGGGTTGACCGAGGCGGCCCGGCTGGGCGCCGCCGAGGTCGGGGTGTTCATGGACTCCAAGCTGGTGGTCGAACAGATGGCCGGCCGGTGGAAGGTCAAAAATCCGGACCTGATCACGCTGCATCGGCAGGCCCGCGAGCTGGCGTCGAAGTTCGACCATGTCCGCTACACCTGGATTCCGCGGGAGAAGAACTCCCATGCTGACCGGCTGGCCAACGAGGCCATGGATGCCGCTGCCGGAATCGACAGCCCGGCACCGAAGCCGGTGGCGACGGCGCCCGCGCCTGCCCCGACAGCTCCCGGCTGGACCGGCGCGACGGGCACCGCGACTCGGCTGCTGTTGCTGCGGCACGGGCAGACCGAACTGTCGGTGAATCGGCGCTACTCCGGACGCGGCAACCCGCCGCTGACCGACACCGGCCGGCAACAGGCCGATGCGGCCGCGCGCTACCTGGCCCGGCACGGCGGCATCGCCGCGGTCATCAGCTCGCCGCTGCAACGCTGCCGCGACACCGCCGAGGCGGCGGCGCGACTGCTGCGGTTGGACGTGACCATCGATGAGGACCTGACCGAAACCGACTTCGGTGCCTGGGAGGGGCTGACCTTCGCCGAGGCCGCCGAACGCGACCCCGAACTGCACCGGCGCTGGCTCAAGGACACCGCTACCCAGCCCCCCGGCGGGGAGAGCTTCGACGCCGTACAGCAGCGGGTGCAGGCCGCGCGCGACCGAATCGTCGCCGACCATGCCGGCACCACCGTGCTGGTGGTGTCACACGTGACACCGATCAAGACGGTGCTGCGTCTGGCGCTCGATGCCGGCCCAGCGATCTTGTACCGGCTGCACCTGGACCTGGCATCGCTGAGCATCGCCGAGTTCTTTCGTGACGGGCCCGCGTCGGTGCGGCTGGTGAATCAGACGGCCTACCTGTAGCCGCCGGCCCGCCCGTCAGCCGTGCAGGTGCACGCGCTCGCCGTGGGTTCCGAAGATCACGATGGCCTCGGCTGGACCGTCGACGGCGCCGAACCAATGCGGTGTCCAGGTCGAGAATTCGACCGCCTCACCGGGTCCGATCAGGAAATCGTCGTCGCCCAGCACCAACCGGATGCGACCGGACAACATGTACAGCCACTCGTGGCCTTCGTGCACCGGCAATTCGGTGGGCCGTCGGCGGCGCATGCCGACCCGGATCTTGAAGGCGTGCAGACCCCCGGCCGGGCCGTGCCGGGTCAGCGGCCAATAGGTGATGCCGTTGTGGCTGTGCGAGGTACCACGCACTCGCGGGTCCTGGTGTTGCGGCGCGCGCAGCAACTCGTCGGTGCTGACCGACAGTGCCTCGGCCAGCCGGGGCAGATGGTCCAATGCCAGGCGTCGCTTGCCCGATTCCAGCCTGCTCAATGTCGAGACGTCGATACCGGCGCGCGTCGCCACGTCCTCGAGGGTCAGCCCCTGCTGGGTACGTAGCTCACGCAATCGACGCCGCACCCGTAGATCGACGCCGCTTTCCTCAGCATTTGCCTGCATAGCAAATTAGCTTGCCAGTCCCTGACGTGGGCCTGCAAGCTCGGAAGCATGAGCGAAATCTGGGATTGCATCGTGGTGGGCGGCGGCGCGGCCGGACTCAGCGCCGGTCTGGTGTTGGGCCGCGCCCGGCGTAATACCCTGCTGATCGACGCGGGCCAGCAGAGCAACCGCAGCGCGCACGGAATCGGCGGCCTGCTGGGCCATGACGGCCGCCCGCCGGTCGAGCTCTATCGGTTCGGCCGCGACGAACTCGCCTCCTACGGTGTGCAGATCCGCGCCGGTGAAGTGGTAGACATCGAAAGCGTCGATGGCGAGTTCCTGGTGCGACTACTCGGCGGTCGCCTAGAACGAACACGCCGTGTGCTGCTGGCCACCGGAATGGCCTACCTGCCACCGGATCTCCCCGGCATCGCGCAGCTCTGGGGCCGTTCGGTGTTTCACTGCCCGTTCTGCCACGGCTGGGAAGTGCGGGATCTTCCGT
This sequence comes from Mycobacterium sp. UM_Kg27, assembly GCF_000972905.1. Taxonomy (NCBI): domain Bacteria; kingdom Bacillati; phylum Actinomycetota; class Actinomycetes; order Mycobacteriales; family Mycobacteriaceae; genus Mycobacterium; species Mycobacterium sp. UM_Kg27. Next base: position 14,640 of record NZ_JRMM01000001.1, on the reverse strand, counting down.
TGGCGGTGCTGGCCGACGGTGCCCGGGCCGTTCACTTAGCGCTGCTGCTGCGGTGCTGGAGCGACGACATCGTGGTTCTCACGAACGGTCCGACCGAGCTCGACGCGGACGAGCGCACCCGACTGGCCAAAGCCGGCGTCCGGGTCGACGAGCGGCCGGTGGCAGCGCTGGACGCTCAGGACGGTGAGCTGTCGGCGGTGGTGTTCGCTGACGGTGATCGGTTGCCCAGGCGCGGACTTCTGGTCGCGGCGGCCCTGCGGCAGCGCGATCAGCTGGCTGAGCGCCTCGGTGTGGCAGTCGCGGAGCCTGGTCCCGTGGCGCATGACCCGGTCGGTGTCGATCCGTTGTGCCGCACCTCGATTCCCGGGGTGTTCGCCGCGGGGGATCTGGCGGGGGAGATGCCACAGGTGGCCGCTGCGATCGCGGCGGGCTCCCGCGCCGCGGCGGCGGTGGTGCAGAGCCTGGCCGCCGACGACTACGGATTGCCGTTGCCGCCAGTCATGAACGGAAGGAACACAGACCGATGACCGACGCCGTGCGCGACCCGCGCGAATTCTGGGACGAGTTCTACGGTGGCAATGATCCGGTGTGGAGCGGACGGGTCAACGTCCAGCTCGCCGAGATCACCGCGGATCTGGCGCCGGGCCGGGCACTGGATCTGGGCTGCGGTGAGGGCGCCGACGCGATCTGGCTGGCCGAAGACGGCTGGCAGGTGGTGGCGGTCGATGTCTCGGCCAACGCGCTGGAACGGGCCTGCGCCGCTGCTCAAGAGCGCCAGGTGATCTCGCGCATCCGCTTCGAGCGCCACGACCTGTCCACCAGCTTCCCCGCCGGCCGATTCGACCTGGTGTCGGCGCAGTTCCTGCACTCGCCGGTGCCACTGGAACGCGAAGCAGTGCTGCGCCGGGCGGCTGACGCCGTGGCGGTGGGCGGGCGACTACTGATAGTGGACCATGCCGCCGCGCCGCCGTGGGCCGGCCAGCACGTGCACGAGCATCACTTCGCCACGGCCGAAGAGGTACTGGCCGGGCTTCGACTCGATGACGCGCGGTGGGAGCTGCTGCGGCTCGGGACTGCCGAGCGCGACGCGGTCGGACCCGACGGCCAGACCGGCGTGCTGACCGACAACGTGATCATGCTGCGGCGCACCGGTCCCACGCGTTAAGCGGCGTCTTTCAAGCGGCGTCTCTCAAGCGGCGTCGTGAAAGATCAGCCCCAGTGTGTAGCGCTCACCGGAGCGGATCGGCGAGACGCCGTGGCGCACCGGCGCCGTGGACCAGCCGCGGGTGGAGCGCACCGGCCGATCGCGGGTGGTGAACACGTAGCCGTGCCCCTGCGGCAACTGCACGGCCACGCCGCGAGACTGCGCACGCGGGCGCTGCTTGACCAGCAGGAACTCACCCCCGGTGTAGTCGGCGGCCGGATCGCTGAGGTTGATCACCACCTGTAGCGGAAACACCAACTCGCCGTAGAGGTCCCGGTGCAGGGCATTCCAGTCACCCGGGCCGTAGTGCAACATCAGGGCGGTCGGTTTGGTCTGGCCGGCACGGTGGCACTGCTCCAGCCACTCGTCGAAATCGTCAGGCCACGGCGTCGCGCGGCCCAGCCGGGTAGCCCAGTCCCGGGCGATCGGCACCAGATGCGGATACAGGGCCCGCTTCAGCGCATCGACGGGTGCAGGTGCCGGTGCCGCGAAATACCGGTACTGCCCGGACCCGTAGCGATGACGCTGCATGTCGACGGTGGCGCGGAAGCGCTCGTCGTCGGCGTAGCAACGCCGCAACCGCGCGGCCTCGGTGACCGTCAGCAGCCGGGGCAGCAGCGCGCCGCCGCACTCGTCGAGCTCGGCGGCCACGGCGTCCCAGTCGCCGGCACCCACCCGCCGCTCCCAGCGTGTCGTCATCCCTAGAGTGTGCGCCAGCCGTGCGGGGTGATGCCGGCTGGTCTGCGCCCAGGCTTGCCGGTACGGTGATCAGCGCGGACGAGTTGGCCGGGCGGCCGCGGCACGCGTAAAAGCGGGTCGAGGAAAGTCCGGACTTCACAGAGCAGGGTGATTGCTAACAGCAATCCGAGGTGACTCGCGGGACAGTGCCACAGAAAACAGACCGCCACCGCAAGGTGGTAAGGGTGAAACGGTGCGGTAAGAGCGCACCAGCGTTCCGGGTGACCGGGACGGCTCGGTAAACCCCACCCGAAGCAAGGCCAAGAAGGCCGCATTTCGGTGCGGTCGCGCAGGTGTTTGAGGGCTGCTCGCCCGAATCTGCGGGTAGGCCGCTTGAGGTACCCGGCGACGGTGTGCCCAGATGGATGGTCGCCGCCGCATCGCTTCGGCGGTGCGGGACAGAATCCGGCTTACAGGCCAACTCGTCCGCCTACATCGCCCGCTTCAGCTTGCGCAGCGCGGGCCGCAACGCCGCCCGACTCCGCGCGGCAAGGTCTGCCTCGCGGGCATACAGCAGTCCGTAAGTGAAGGTGTCCTCGCCGGCAGCCGCCGCGGCATCGGCCTGTTGCAGCAGATTTTTCCGGCTGACCACGCTGTCCTGGTGGTCGCCGAGCACGCTCTGAATCGTCTTCGCCCGCTTGGCGATCTTCTTCTTATTCGCTGCCGCGGCGGCGTAGCGCAGTCGCTTGGCGGCCTTGCGGATCCGGTGCAGTGCCGCGTCGCGGTCGGCGGCCTTCTTGGCAGCCTTCACCGCCTTGCGCAGCCGCCGGTAGGCGACGTCTACCGTGGCGTACCGCTCGGCGGCCGGCGCGCTGACCAGATCGTCGAGGCCGTCGAGCAGCCGGAAATACCGCGGGGAGCGCAGCGCGGCCAGGCTGCGGCGTCGTCCCGTCTGGTAGCGACGCAGCGAACCGCCGACCAGCCGTTCGCCCACCGGCCCGCGGACCAGTTCTGGGGTCAGCTCATCGAGTGCCTGCTGATAGCGCTGGGCCAGGACCTCCGCGTCGCGGGCGACACCGAGGACCGATCCCAGTTCCTGCAGTTCATCGAGCAGCGGCGCGTGGGCAGCCTCCTCGCCCTGCAACAGGCTGCGGATCCGCCGGATCGTCACCCGCATCTGATGAATGGAGTCGTCGGCGTCGGCGCGCACTGCGCGATCCCACACCAGCAACTGCTCGATCTGCTCGGCCAGCGCCCGATGCAGACGGTCGGTCGGGTGCGCGGGCACCGCCGGCGCGCCGAGCACCCTGGCCAGTTTGGAGCCGTAGCCGGCCGGCCTGGCTCCGGTGTCGCGCAGCCGGTTACTCAGCCGGTCCAGCAGCTTGAGGTCCCCGCTGCCCAGTTCCAGTTCCCATTCCCGCCAGTGCTGTTCGCCGTCATCGCCGGCCGACGCGGTGACCTGGTCGTCGCAGAACTCGGCCAGCACCTCGCCCTGTTCGTCGCGCAGCACCACCACACCGCGGGCGGTACGGATTCGGGCCACCGGTGCCAGCGGCCTATCCCGCACGATCGCCCGCACCACGTCGAGCAGTTCGTCCGGGACCTCCGGGCCCAGGGGCGCGCGCACCTCGGTGCGGGTGTCCGGCCCGGCAGGAAGTTTCAGGTGCCAGCCGGCGTCGGGACCTCCGGTACGCCGGCGCAACGTGACTCGCCGGGCCGCCAGGTCGTGTCCGGGTGTATCGAAGTACACGGCCGCAAGGTCTTGTGCCGGCAGCTGCTCAACCTGGGCGACCCCGGCGATGCCGTCGAAGGACGGCGAGATCGCCGCTGCGTCAACGTCGAACTTGCGCTCCACCTCACGAAGCCGAGAGGTGCTCGGGTCGGTTGCAGACACGGCATTCAGCCTGTCACATCCGGACCGCCCGGACACGGCGGTTTAGCGAGGCTCGCCGGAGGCGAGGCGACGCTGGAACCGCCGCATGAACATGGCGTTCTAGAAGCAGTGCTCCTCGGCCGGGAAAGTGCCCGCCGCCACCTCGGCGGCGTACTGCTCTGCGGCGCGGCGCAACTCGCCGCCCACGTCGCCGAAGCGCTTGACGAATCGGGCGGTTTTGCCGGTGGTCATCCCGGCCATGTCCTGCCACACCAGAACCTGGGCGTCGCAGTTGGGTCCGGCGCCGATCCCGACGGTGGGAATGGTCAGCTTGCCGGTGATCTGGGTGGCCAACTCGGCGGGCACCATCTCCATCACCACCGCGAACGCACCTGCTTCGGCCACCGCGATCGCGTCGTGAACGGTCTGCTCGGCAGCGTCACCGCGCCCCTGCACCCGGAAACCGCCCAGGGTGTTGACGCTCTGCGGGGTGAACCCGATATGCGCCATCACCGGGATGCCGGCCGCGGACAGCGTCGCGATCTGGTCGGCCACCCGCTCGCCGCCCTCCAGTTTGACCGCGTGCGCGCCACCCTCCTTCATGAACCGGGTAGCGGTGGCCAATGCCGCCGCCGGCCCGCCTTCGTAGGAGCCGAACGGCAGGTCGGCGACCACCAGCGCATGCGGGGCGCCGCGCACCACCGCGCGCACCAGCGGGATCAGCTCGTCGATGGTGACCGGAACCGTGCTGTCGTAGCCGTAGACCACATTGGCCGCCGAGTCGCCGACCAGCAGCACCGGGATTCCGGCGTCGTCGAAGACGCGAGCCGAGGAGTAGTCGTAGGCGGTCAGCATCCCCCATTTGCGGCCCTCGTTTTTCATCTGCAGCAGATGATGAACGCGGGTCTTCGGTGCGACGCGGACAGGATCAGGCGAAGAGCCATAAACGTGCTCAGACATCGTTGTCCCTCGAATTGTTCGGGTCGATCCTCGAAGCCCATAACTCGGGTCCCCGGGTCGTCTGACATGCCCAGTGTGCCATCTGTGGCCGCACAGCTGAACCTCCCGCTGCAGTGGATTTCCTCACACCGCCACACGCGCAGCGCAGCAGGTGGCCGGGCTTGCACCGGCGTGCATGGCACCATGTGGTGTCATGAGCTCGCCGACGCGCCGCAATGGGATGACGCGCACCGCCCTGACCTGCTTCGCGATAGCGATGGTGGCATTCACCGTCGGCAGCTGCACCCGAATGGTCCCGGGCCACGCGCTGTTGGCCGTGCCGCGAGTCGGTCAACCGGTCCAGTGGGACAAGTGCCGGTTCACCGCCGATACCAACATCAAAGTGCCCGCCGACGCCCAGTGCGGGTTCATCGGTGTTCCGGTGGACTACTCCAAGCCGCAGGGCGCCGTCGCCCGGCTGGCCATGATCCGATTCCCGGCCACCAAGGACAAGATCGGCTCGCTGGTGATCAACCCGGGCGGGCCGGGGGAGTCCGGAATCGAAACCGCGGTGGGCCTGGTCGGCTCGCTGCCGCGTCAGGTCCGTGAGCAATTCGATCTGGTCGGGTTCGACCCGCGCGGGGTGGCGTCATCACGGCCGGCGGTGTGGTGCAACTCCGACAAGGAGAACGACCGGCTGCGGGCGCTGAACCAGGTCGACTACAGCCCCGAGGGTGTGGCGCGCATCGAGAACGAGACCAAGGAATACGTCGAACGCTGCCTGGACAAGACCGGTAAGGAATTCCTGGCCAACGTCGGTACCGTCAACGTCGCCCGCGACCTCGACGCGATCCGCGCCGGATTGGGTGATGACAAGCTGACCTACCTCGGCTATTCCTACGGCACCCGGATCGGCGCCGCCTACGCCGAGGCCTACCCCCAGAACGTGCGCGCGATGATTCTGGACGGCGCGGTGGACCCCAATGCCGACCCGATCGAAGAGGACCTGCGCCAGGCGGAGGCCTTCCAGGGCGCGTTCGACGACTTCGCCGCCGACTGCGCCAAAGAGGATGACTGCCCGCTGGGCACCGACCCGGCCAAAGCCGTCGACGTCTACCACAGTCTGGTCGACCCGCTGGTGGACAAGCCCGCCAAGACCAAGGACCCGCGCGGTCTGAGCTACAGCGACGCGATCGTCGGCACCATCATGGCGCTGTATTCGCCGACGTTCTGGACGCACCTCAACGACGGCCTGTCCGATCTGGCCGGCGGCCGGGGCGACATCATGCTGAGCCTGGCCGACCTGTACATGCGCCGCGACGCCAACGGTCACTACACCAACGCCACGGATGCCCGGGTCGCGGTCAACTGCGTCGACCAGCCGCCGATCACCGACCGCGCCAAGGTAATTGACGAAGACCGGCGTTCCCGCGAGGTGGCGCCATTCATGAGCTACGGGAAGTTCACCGGCGACGCCCCGCTGGGCACCTGCGCCTTCTGGCCAGTGCCCCCGACCTCCGAGCCGCATACCCTCTCGGTGCCGGACCTGCCGCCGACGATGGTGGTCTCCACGACCCGTGACCCGGCCACTCCGTACCAAGCCGGTGTGGACCTGGCCAAGCAGCTGGGCGGGGGTCTGCTGACGTTCAACGGAACCCAGCACACGGTCGTATTCCAGGGCAACGAATGCGTGGATCGGTTCGCCGCGCGGTACTTGGTCGACGGCACGTTGCCGCCAACCGATGCGAAGTGCTGAGCGCTGATACGCTTCGCGGTATGGACCGTCAGAAGGAGTTTGTGCTCCGCACGCTGGAGGAACGCGACATCCGTTTCGTCCGGCTCTGGTTCACCGATGTACTCGGTTATCTGAAATCAGTCGCGATCGCCCCGGCAGAGCTCGAGGGCGCCTTCGACGAAGGCGTTGGCTTCGACGGCTCGGCGATCGAGGGCTTCGCCCGGGTCTTCGAATCCGACATGGTCGCCCACCCGGATCCGTCGACCTTCCAGCTGCTGCCATGGGTGTCTGACACCGGCCGGCAGTACTCGGCGCGGATGTTCTGCGACATCACCATGCCCGACGGTTCGCCGGCCTGGGCGTCGTCGCGTCATGTGTTGCGCCGGCAGCTGGCCAAGGCCGGGGAACTGGGTTTCGCCTGCTACGTGCACCCCGAGATCGAATTCTTCCTGCTGGAGCCCGGTCCCTACGACGGGAGCACCCCGGTTCCGGCCGACGACGCCGGCTACTTCGACCAGTCGATCCATGGTTCGGCCGCCAACTTCCGCCGACACGCGATCGATGCGCTGGAGTCGATGGGCATCTCGGTGGAGTACAGCCATCACGAGAACGCTCCGGGGCAGCAGGAGATCGACCTGCGCTACGCCGACGCGCTGTCCATGGCCGACAACGTGATGACGTTCCGCTACCTGATCAAGGAGATCGCGCTCAAGGAAGGCGTCCGGGCGTCGTTCATGCCCAAGCCGTTCCGCGAGCACGCCGGTTCGGCCATGCACACCCATATGAGTCTGTTCGAGGGCGAAGTCAACGCCTTCCACAGCCCCGACGACCCGCTGCAGCTGTCGGCCACCGCCAAGTCGTTCATCGCCGGAATTCTCGAGCACGCCAACGAGATCAGCGCCGTCACCAATCAGTGGGTGAACTCCTACAAGCGCCTGATCCACGGCGGGGAAGCACCCACCGCGGCGTCCTGGGGCGCCTCCAACCGCTCGGCCCTGGTGCGGGTCCCGATGTACAGCCCGCACAAGACGTCGTCGCGGCGCATCGAGGTACGCAGCCCGGACTCGGCATGCAACCCCTACCTGGCCTTCGCGGTGCTGTTGGCCGCCGGCCTGCGTGGGGTGGAGCAGGGTTACGAGCTCGGTCCCGAAGCCGAGGACAACGTCTGGGCGCTGACTCCCGAGGAGCGCCGGGCGATGGGCTACAAGGAACTGCCCGGCACCCTGGAGCGCGCGCTGAGCGAGATGGAGAACTCCGAGCTGGTCGCGGAAGCGTTGGGGGAGCAGGTCTTCGATTTCTTCCTGCGTAACAAGCGCCAGGAGTGGGCGAACTACCGCAGCCACGTGACCCCCTACGAGCTGCAGAACTACCTGTCGCTGTAGCAGCCTCCCAAAGCCTCATGGCCTATCCCGGAGCTCAGCGCCGCAAGCTGCCCAGCGTCGGGCGCCTCGGTCTGGTCGACCGGTACGCCGCAGCCGACCTGACCGCACTGGGTTGGTACAGCGCATACACCCAACCGCACGTCGACGTGCTCTGGGCGCTGTCGCGCGCTCCCGACGCTGATGTCGCGCTGCGCACCCTGGTCCGGCTGTCCGAAGCACCGGGTATCGACTGGGCCGAGCTGAGCGCAGCGCTCATGACCGACCGGGGACTTCGCGGGCGGCTGTTCGCGGTACTGGGATCCTCACTGACGCTGGGGGATCACCTGATCACCCATCCCGAGACCTGGAAGTTGCTGGCCAGCCCGGTCGACTCCGACGACTACACGATCACGCTGCCGTCAGCGGCCGAACTGCGCGCGATGTTCACCGACTGCGTTGCGGCAACCACGGACGGCACCTACATCGACCGGCTGCGGTCGCTGTATCGCGACCGGATGCTGGTGTTGGCGTCGATAGACCTGGCGCCCACCGTCGAGAACCTGCCCGTCCTCCCCTTCGTGCCGGTCGGCGAGCATCTGGCCGACCTGGCCGACGCCGCGTTGGCGGCCGCGCTGCAGGTGGCCGAACTGCAGATCTGCGGCCCCGATGCCGGTGCCGACGTGCCGCGGATCGCCGTCATCGCCATGGGCAAATGCGGTGCGCGGGAGTTGAATTACGTCAGCGACGTGGACGTCATCTTCGTCGCCGAAGAAGCCGACACGGTGAGCACGCGAGTCGCCGGTGAGTTGATGCGGGTGGCCGGGGAGGCGTTCTTCGAAGTGGACGCCGGCCTGCGGCCCGAGGGCCGGCACGGCGCGCTGGTGCGAACCCTGGAATCGCACGTCGCCTACTACCAACGGTGGGCCAAGACCTGGGAGTTCCAAGCGCTGCTCAAGGCGCGCGCGGCGGTCGGCGACGCCGAATTGGGCCGGGCCTACATCGACGCGTTGCTGCCGATGGTCTGGACCGCATGCGAGCGTGAGGATTTCGTCACCGACGTGCAGGCGATGCGCCGCCGGGTGGCGCAGCTGGTGCCCGCCGAGATCCGGACCCGCGAGATCAAGCTGGGCTCCGGGGGACTGCGCGATGTGGAGTTCGCCGTGCAGCTGCTGCAGCTGGTGCACGGCCGCAGTGATGAGTCATTGCATGTGGCCTCCACGGTCGATGCGCTGGCGGCCTTGGGTGCCGGCGGCTACATCGGCCGGGAGGATTCCGCCGACCTCACCGCCTCCTATGAGTTCCTGCGACTCCTGGAACACCGCCTGCAGCTGCAGCGGCTCAAGCGCACCCACATGCTCCCGCCGCCCGACGACGACGAGGCGCTGCGCTGGCTGGCCCGCTCCGCCCATGTCCGCCCGGACGGCCGTCATGATGCCCTGGGCGTCCTTCGTGCAGAGCTCAAGGCCCAGAACCGGCGGGTGTCGCGGCTACACGCCAAGCTCTTCTACCAGCCATTGCTGGAGGCTGTCGGCCCAGCGGGACTGGAACTGGCCGGTGGGTTGACTCCCGGTGCCGCGGAACGGCAGCTGGCGGCACTCGGTTACGAGGCGCCGCACAACGCACTGACCCACCTGGGTGCGCTGACCAACGAGAGTGGTCGCCGGGGTCGGGTCCAGGCGGTGCTGCTGCCCACCCTGCTGTATTGGCTGTCGGACACGCCCAACCCCGACGCCGGGCTGTTGGCCTACCGGCGGCTCAGCGAGGCGATGGCGCAGCAGCGCTGGTATCTGAGCACCCTGCGCGACAGCAGCGCGGTGGCCAAGCGGCTGATGCGGGTGCTGGGCACCTCGGCCTACATCCCGGAACTGTTGATGCGCTCACCCGACGTCATCCAGGCCTACGGCGACGGACCGACCGGCCCCAAGCTGCTCGACACCGACTCGGATGCGGTGTCGCGGGCGCTGATCGCCTCGGCCGGCCGCTACCCCGACCCGGTGCGCGCGATCGCGTCGGCCCGCAGTCTGCGGCGCCACGAACTGGCCCGCATCGCCTCGGCGGACCTGCTGGGCATGCTGGACGTCATCGATGTCTGTCGGGCACTGACCGCGGTGTGGGTAGCGGTGTTGCAGGCCGCTTTGGACGCGATCATCCGGGTCAACCTGTCCGGCTCGCCCGACACAGACGCGCAGCAGGCACCGGCGAAGATCGCGGTGATCGGGATGGGCCGACTCGGCGGGCGCGAACTGGGCTACGGCTCGGATGCCGACGTCATGTTCGTCTGCGAGGCCAACGAGAACGTGCCGGGCGTGAGTGACGCCGACGCGGTGCGGTGGGCCACGTCGATCGCCGAGCAGGTCCGGGCGCTGCTGGGCACCGTCAGCGCCGATCCGCCACTGCAGGTCGACATCAATCTGCGCCCGGAGGGCCGCAATGGGCCGCCGGTGCGCACGCTGGCCTCCTACGCGGCCTACTACGACCAGTGGGCGCAGCCGTGGGAGATCCAGGCGCTGCTGCGGGCGCACTGCGTCGCCGGTGACGCGGAGCTGGGTGACCGGTTCCTGCGGATGGTCGACGCCACCCGCTATCCGCCCGGGGGCGTGTCCACCGACGCGGTGCGGGAGATTCGACGGGTCAAGGCGCGTGTCGACGCCGAACGACTGCCGCGCGGCGCCGACCCCAATACGCACACCAAACTGGGTCGGGGCGGTCTGGCCGACGTCGAGTGGACCGTGCAGCTGCTGCAGTTGCGCCACGCCCACCGTGTTCCGGCGCTGCACAACACCTCTACGCTGGAAACCCTGGATGCCATCGCCGCTGCCGGGCTGCTCGAAGAGGACGAGGTGGACCGGCTCCGGCAGGCCTGGCTGACCGCCACCCGTGCCCGCAACGCGCTGGTGCTGGTCCGTGGCAAACCGACCGACCAACTGCCCGGGCCGGGCCGCGCGCTGAACGCGGTGGCGGTGGCCGCCGGCTGGCCCGGCGGCGACGGCGGTGAGTTCTTGGACAACTACCTCCGGGTGACACGGCGCGCGAAGGTCGTCGCGCGCAAGGTGTTCGGAGACTGAAGGAGGGTCTGGCGTGGTGGATTTCAGGGCTCACTCGAACGTGCCGACGATCAGCGTCGACGAGAGCGATCAGCTGTCGCAGCGCTACGGACCGCTGGCCCAGGCGGTCCGCGACCTGATTGACGCCACGATCCGCACCCAGGCCGACGACGCGACGACCCGTGAGGTGACCGCCCAGGTGCAGCAGCTGACCGAGCAGCTGCGCGGCGGAACCCTCAGCGAGTCACCGGGACTGCGCTATGTCGTCGAGGGGCGGCCGCTGGCGTGGGGCAATGCCGTGGTGGGCCTGCGTAACCCGATCGCTCCGCCGCTGGTGATCCAGCACGGGGAGAACGGCCACTGCTGGAGCGACTTTCACCTGGGAACCGCCTACGAGGGCCCGCCGTCGCTGGTCCACGGCGGGGTGAGCGCGCTGGTCCTCGACCATGTGCTCGGTGAGGCGGCCAGCGATGGCCTGACCAAGCCGCGCTACACCGGCACGATCACGGTGAAGTATCTGCGCGGAACGCCCCTGGGGCCGTTGCACGCCGAAGCCTCCATCTACCGCAGGGAAGGCGTGAAAACCTATGCCCGCGGCTACATCTCGGACGCCAACGGGATCACCGTGGAGGCCGACGGGGTCTTCATCACACCGTCCTGGGCCCGCGACGGAGTCGAGTGACCCGCGACGGCGGTCAGAAGGAGATAAACGCCGACGCCAGGCTCAAGGCGCCGATTCCGAGTCCGGTGGTGATCAAGCCGACGTCAGCGGCGAGCGGCATCATCAGGGCATCGAGTAAGTCGCCAGAGGCGATCTCCTGCGCGAACAGGCTGACGTTGTAGGCCGGAAGTGTGGTCAGCAGGGCATTGACCAGATCGGCGATCGGCAGCAGGGCCGCATAGCCCCGTGCCAGGCCCGCGGAGAAGTCGTTGACCACATCGGCGAAGCCGCCGAGGGCATCCGCGCTGCTTGCCAAGGCTTCGGGCAGGCTCGGTAGCGAGCCAAGACCGCTGATGAAGTCCTGCCAGCCCTGCTGAACCCCGTCACCCAGCGCCGTGAGGACCTCGCCCAGATCGAGGTCCGGGAACACCCCGAATGGTGTCGACAGGTCGGCCGGACCCGGGTCCCAGCCGTGATCGATGTTGCCGTAGCCCAGGTTGACCAACACGCGTAGCGCCGGCTGCAGCAGATCGGCCAGCGGGTCGCCCAGGATCGGCAGGAAACGCAGCGGCTCCAGCAACGGCAGATTCTCGGTGGGGATCATGAAGTAATCGGTGTTGCCGCCGTAGCCGTCCGACACCGGCATCAGGACGGCCTGGGCGATCTGCTCGTCGGACAGATTGGGGATGGTGCTGTGCACGAAAGCGATCCCCATGACCGCGTTGAGAACGGACAGGAAGTTGAGCGGGTAACGCGGGAAGTCCGAGAAGCCGTCGTATTCCATGTTGTACATAGCGGTGTCCCACGGGGTTTCCGACGGGGTAGCCCCGCTGAACGTCACGCCCATACTGGGAACGGTCAACGGCGGCAGGCTCGGGTCTCCGAAGCGGGAGAGCAGACCTCCGTTGGGGTTGCTGGGATCGACCAACAGCACGAACGAGAGCTGATCGGACGTCGGGATCTGATCAGCCGGCAGCGCCAGCAGATTGCGCATCTCCAGTCCGGCCAGCGTTGCGCTCTGCGAGGCGCCGACCACGACGAGGTCGTGGCCCAAGGCGAGCCGCTCCTTGATGGTGGCGTCCAAGATTTGCACACCCTGTGCCAGGGACTGGTCGAGTACCAGAGACTTGGTACCGGTGATCGGATACAGGCCCTCCGGGGTGAAGAGGGGATGAACCGAGTCGAACGGGAAGATCGGCTGGCCGGGGAAGATCGGCGGGGAGGGCGTGAGGTAGCGCGAGGTGACGGCGTCGATGACTGCTTGGCTGGGGATCGGCATACCACTGCCGCCCATGCCCCACGCCTCGGTGTCGAGCAGGACCACCTGTGCGGAGACCGACTTGAGTCCTTGGGCCGCCACACTCGCGGGTAGGGCGGGACTGGCGATCAGCAGCGGCGCGAGGGCCAGCGGGAGCAATCTACGGTCAGCCATGGGCGGTTCCTTTCATGGAAATCAGGCCCGTTTCGGTGGAAGATTACTGATCTCGCGATAAATTACAACGGATCAGTTCTAAGTTCAATCACATGTTTTGGTGGTTGGTAACGGCCGTTACCGGCGCATCTCTCTTGGCGGGTAGACCCGCCCCGGCAAAGGTCTGTGGCGGAATCGGCGGGGTCGCGGTGGGTCGGCTGGTGACCCTGCGGGGTGCGCGGTGTGGGAATCAAATCCCCTGTCCGTGAGCAGCTTTCGGCAATCGACGCAATCGGCATCCATGCTGTCCCGGCTCTTTCGGGACAGGCTAGTGCGCCTTCGCCAACTCCCGGCAAATACACAGAATTGCGCGGGTAATTCGCGGTCAGGCGTGCTCGTTGTTGGGTGGGTCGGGATCGCCTTTGAGGAGTTCTTCTCCGGTGGTGGGCGTGGTTGACCTGTGGTGGGGTGGTGCCGTAGGTCCAGCCGAGGCGTCCGGTGGTGGTCGGTGTGGTCGTGCGGATAGCCAGTCAGGCCAGCCAGCCCGACTCAGCAGTCGTAGTACAGCGCGAACTCGTACGGGTGCGGCCGCACGCTGATCGGGGTGATCTCGTGGTCGCGCTTGTAGCGGATCCAGTTCTCAATGAGGTCCGGGGTGAACACGCCGCCTTCGGTGAGGTATTCGTGGTCGGCCTCGAGGTTGTCCATCACCTCGGCCAGGGTGGTGGGGGCCTGCGGGATGTTGGCAGCCTCGTCCGGCGGCAGTTCGTAGAGGTCCTTGTCCACCGGTGCGGCCGGTTCGATCTTGTTCTTGATGCCGTCGATGCCGGCCATCAGCATGGCTGCGAACGCCAGGTAGGGGTTGCTGGAGGAGTCCGGGCAGCGGAACTCCAGCCGCTTGGCCTTCGGATTGGTGCCGGTGATCGGGATGCGTACACAGGCTGAGCGGTTGCGCTGGCTGTAGACCAGGTTGATCGGCGCCTCGTAGTGCGGCACCAGTCGCTTGAAGGAGTTGATGGTGGGGTTGGTGAACGCCAGCAGGGAGGGCGCGTGGTGCAAGATGCCGCCGATGCAGTGCCGGGCAATGTCCGACAGTCCGGCGTAGCCGGCCTCGTCATAGAACAGTGGCTGGCCGGCCTTCCACAGCGACAGGTGAACATGCATGCCGGAGCCGTTGTCGCCGAACAGGGGCTTGGGCATGAACGTGACGGTCTTGCCGTTAGCCCAGGCGGTGTTCTTGATGATGTATTTGAACAGCATGACGTCGTCGGCGGCGTGCAGCAGGGTGTTGAACTTGTAGTTGATCTCCGCCTGCCCGCCGGAGCCGCATTCGTGGTGGCCGCGCTCCAAGGTGAAGCCGGCGTTGGCCAGGTTGGTGGTCATGGTGTCGCGAAGGTCGACGTACTGGTCGTTGGGGGCGACGGGGAAGTAGCCGCCCTTGGGGCGGGTCTTGTATCCGCGGTTGGCCCGTCCGTCGGCCTCGGTCGGCGAGCCGGTGTTCCACCAGCCCGAATCCGAGTCGACCTCGTAGAAGGTGCCGTTCATCTGCGAGTCGAATCGCACCGAGTCGAAGATGTAGAACTCGGCTTCGGCGCCGAAGTAGGCGGTGTCGGCGATACCGGTGCTGGTGAGGTAGTTCTCGGCTTTGCGGGCGATGTTGCGCGGGTCGCGGGAGTAGGGCTCGCGGGTGAACGGGTCGTGGACGAAGAAGTTGAGGTTCAACGTCTTTGCGGC